>NZ_POVS01000050.1:0-294 GCF_002894905.1 Paenibacillus sp. F4 | reverse complement strand
ATGATTGGACTATTCATTAACACGGTCCCCGTCCGTATTCAAGGCGGACAAGCAACTGCATTTACAGAGCTGATGAAGCAAACTCAGCGACAGGTGCTTGCTTCGGGAACATACGAAACCTTCCCACTCTATGAGATTCAGGCACAGGCAGAGCAAAAAGTGGAACTGATTAATCATATTATGGTATTTGAGAACTATCCGGTGGATGAACAAATTGAGCAATTAGGTGAAAGAGAGGAAGCTGATTTTAAAATAACCGGAGCAGGAGCGGTTGAGCAGACGAATTATGATTTT
>NZ_POVS01000049.1:0-216 GCF_002894905.1 Paenibacillus sp. F4 | reverse complement strand
AGGTAGCCGTATCGGAAGGTGCGGCTGGATCACCTCCTTTCTATGGAGAATCGTTTCCTGCAATGGAAACATTCAAATCAGCAGGTACAATGTACCTGCGACAGAATATTCAATTCGGTTCATCACGTTCGTGTGAATGAAATGAATATCCTGAACTTACTCACTCGTTGCTCAGTTTTGAGAGTTCAAACTCTCACATAGGATTTCCAAAATATA
>NZ_POVS01000048.1:0-1199 GCF_002894905.1 Paenibacillus sp. F4 | reverse complement strand
ACGGGCAAGGGCAAAACCAACTGGTAGCCTACTATGTGGCAGAACAAGAAATGAATGCAGGTGAACTGCGCAGCCTACTGGGTGAAAAGCTGCCTCACTATATGGTACCTTCATACTTTGTACAGCTGGAGTCCATGCCACTGACACCGAACGGCAAAATAGACCGCAAGGCATTGCCAGCACCCGAAGGCAGCCTGCAAACGGGAGCCGATTATACCGCACCACGAACCGGGTTGGAATCCGTGCTGGCGCAAATCTGGCAGGACGTGCTGGGATTAGAGCAAGTCGGTGTAAAAGAGAACTTTTTCGAGATTGGTGGACATTCGCTACGCGCGACAACGCTGACCTCGAAGATTCATAAGGAATTGAATAAATCGCTTCCGCTACGTAGTATTTTTGAAGCCCCGACCATTGAACAGCTGGCGGCGGTCATAGAACAATTGGATCAAGAGATGTATGCATCCATTCCAGTGACGGAAGAACGTCCGTTCTACCCATTGTCCTCGGCACAAAAACGGATGTACGTTTTGCATCAGATTGATCCAGATGATGTGAACTACAATATTCCCGCTGTGCTTCAGGTAAGCGGCCCGCTGAATGTAAAACGGGTGGAGAAGGTTTTCCGCCAGTTGATCTCGCGCCATGCGGCACTCCGCACCAGCTTTGGACTGGTAAGCAATGAACCTGTGCAACAGATTCAGGATACGGTGACGTTCGAGGTAGAGTATGCGAAGGTGCAAGCAGGACATGTTGTGACGTATCCAGCTGCTGATCAACAAACCGATGTCGAGGTCTTACATCATGATGCAGCATATGAACAACATACAGAGGGGACTGAGCAGCTTGTAAGCCAGGAAGTGCAAAAATGGGTTCAACGTTTTGTACGTCCATTTGATCTGCAAGCCGCTCCGCTGCTGCGCGTGGCCTTGGTGGATTTGGGCGTACAGGGAGAGGGAGAAAAACAGGAGCCACAGCATCTGTTGATGCTCGATATGCACCATATTATCTCGGACGGCGCATCTATGGGTGTGTTGACCGACGAATTTGTCCGCTTGTACAGCGGTGAAGAACTGTCTCCGCTACGGATTCAATATAAAGACTACGCGGTATGGCAACAAACGGAGGCACAACGGGACTGGATTAAACGTCAGGAAGCATACTGGCTGAATACCTTTAGAGGTGATCTGCCTGTACTGAAC
>NZ_POVS01000047.1:829-2125 GCF_002894905.1 Paenibacillus sp. F4 | reverse complement strand
TCAGGACTATCCGTTTGAGGAACTGGTGGAAAAGCTGAACGTGAAACGGGATATGAGCCGCAACCCACTGTTCGACACGATGTTTGTACTACAAAATAACGAACAAGGGGAGCTGAAGTTGGAAGGTCTGAGCTTCCGTCCATATGGTATGGAGCAGGTTCCGGCGAAGTTCGACCTGATGCTGGAAGCCAGCGAGGAAGAAACAGGCATCCATTTCGGATTGCAATATGCAACATCGCTATACCGGCGGGACACCATCGAGCAGATTACGCGTCACTTTGTACGTTTGGTAGAAACAATTGCAGCCAATCCAGATATCCCGCTGGGTGAACTGGAACAAATCACGGCAGAAGAAACGGTATCTGTGCTGAAAGTACATCAGGAACGTCAAAAAGCTACACGTTACTGGAGTGCATATCTCGACGGATATGAAGAACAGGCCCATTTGCCACAAGTCAAGATACAGTCAAACGCGGGGGATCAGGAAGAGCAGCTTAATACTGTTCTGAGTGTGCGTCTGACGACCAAGATTCTTCGGATTGCCAAGCGCCATCAGGTGACGCTGACTACATTGATCCAGACAGTATGGGGCATATTGCTCCAAAAATATAATGGTACGGATGATGTCGTATTTGGTAGTACGGTTTCCGTACATTCGCCTGATCCTCTGAATGTGGGACCAATGCTGAGTCTGTCTCAGAATACGATACCTGTAAGAATTAGAAGCGATGAGAACCTTCTGTTCTTGCAGGTTATGAAGCAAAACGAGGAGCAATCTATAGCTGCGCATATGCATACTGCGTATCCGCTGACTGAAATTCAGGCGTTGTCGGAGCTGATGCAAAATTGGATCAACCACAGGATTATTGTTGTAAATGATCCGGCAGTGAAACCAATGCAGCAGTTTGGTGAAGGCAAGCAGACCAGTCTTAGCCTGACCGAGGTCGAAGCAACGAGCTATGACTTTAATCTGGTGGTACAGTCGGGGAAAGCCATTCACATGAGCTTTAATTACAATACTCTGGCATTTGAGCGGACAAGTATAGAACAGATTCAGAGACATCTGGTGCAGCTGCTGGAGCAGGTAACGGCGAACCCGAATATTCCTGTACGTGAGCTGGATGTATTGACCGAGCAAGAACGCGAGCAAATCCTACACGTGTGGGGAGATACGGCGGCAGCGTATCCAAGCGAGCAGACAATTCACGGTTTGTTTGAAGCGCAGGCTTTGCTAACACCAGAGCAGGCGGCCTTGTTCTTCGAGGGAGAACAGCTGACCTACCGCGAGCTGAATGA
>NZ_POVS01000047.1:0-761 GCF_002894905.1 Paenibacillus sp. F4 | reverse complement strand
CTCGGTAGATATGATCGTGGGGATGTTCGGGATTATGAAAGCCGGAGGCGCGTATGTTCCGATGGATCCGACGTACCCAGAGGAACGTATCCGCTACATGCTCGATGACTCGGGTGCGGAATTGCTGCTAACGCAAAGCCATCTGGTGGAAAAGGCCACTTTTGGCGGCAAGGTACTGGTGCTGGATGGGGTGCAGGAGGTCTACCACGAGGATGGTTCGAATCTGGAGCCATTGTCTGGCCCGAACGATCTGGCATATGTGATTTATACGTCGGGTACGACGGGACAGCCGAAGGGCGTTATGATCGAGCACCGCGGGCTGTGCAACCTGAAAACCTATTTCGATGAAACACTACAGATGAGCTTGTCGGATCATGTCTTGATGTTTGCCAGTTATTCCTTTGATGCCGCTTGCTGGGAAGTGTTTCAAACGCTGTTCTGCGGAGCCACGCTATATATACCGACGTCGGAAACGATTTTAAACTATGGACAGTTCGAGCAGTACATGGCGAAACACCAAATTACGGCCGTGTTACTACCACCGACGTACGCGGTGTATCTAGAAGCAGAGCGAATGCCAGACCTGCGCATTCTGCTCACGGGGGGATCCGCGACATCGACAGACCTGGTAAACAAGTGGAAGCATCAAGTAGCCTACTACAACGCTTATGGTCCAACGGAAAATTCGATTATTACAACGATTTGGCCGGTGTCTGAGGACGCGAATGCGGAGGAACGGATTTCTATCGGACGTCCTGTCC
>NZ_POVS01000046.1:182-534 GCF_002894905.1 Paenibacillus sp. F4 | reverse complement strand
ATCAGCTTAAAGGAATATTCTAAAACGCAATTTCGTTTCGGTATCCAGTTTTCAAGGTGCAATGATAATAAATCTTTTTGGTGGAGCCAAGCGGGATCGAACCGCTGACCTCCTGCTTGCAAGGCAGGCGCTCTCCCAGCTGAGCTATGGCCCCAAAAGTAAATATAAAGTTATATGGTGGGCCCTAGTGGACTCGAACCACCGACCTCACCCTTATCAGGGGTGCGCTCTAACCAGCTGAGCTAAGGGCCCATAATAAACCACCAAAGAAATTCTTCTTTAGTGGTTGCGCTTGGCGACGTCCTACTCTCCCAGGACCCTGCGGTCCAAGTACCATCGGCGCTGGAGGGCT
>NZ_POVS01000046.1:0-157 GCF_002894905.1 Paenibacillus sp. F4 | reverse complement strand
GGTCGTGTTCGGGATGGGTACGTGTGGAACCCCTCCGCTATCGCCACCAAACGTTCGAGAGTTTGAGCTCTCAAAACTGAGCAACGAGTGAGTAGTTTTTGAAGCTTACGCTTCATATTTGAATGTTTCCATTGCAGGAAACGATTCTCCATAGAAA
>NZ_POVS01000045.1:0-5098 GCF_002894905.1 Paenibacillus sp. F4 | reverse complement strand
AAACAATAAAAGAAGCAGTGGTATTGGACAAAGAAGGAGCTGACGGAAATAAGTATCTTTGTGGATACGTCGTACCGGATCAAGAAATAACCGTACAGGGGATGAGGGAACACTTGTCAAAAGAGCTCCCGGACTACATGATCCCTTCCTACTTTGTGCGGATGGAAAAGCTGCCATTGACCCCTAATGGAAAAATAGACAGGAAAGCATTGCCTGTGCTCGATAGCAATGTTAATACCGGCGTAGAATACGTAGTACCTTCGGGAGAAATAGAGGAGAAACTTGCGCTGTTGTGGTGGGATATCCTTGGAATAGAGAAGGTAGGAAGAAATGATAACTTTTTTATGCTTGGGGGACACTCGTTAAAGGCAACAAGCCTTGTAGCAAGAATTCACAAAGAGTTCAATATAGACATACCTCTTAAGGAAATATTCAAGACACCAACCATCTTAGAAATTGCCAGATATATTAAAGACTCAAAGGAGAGCCTATATCAGTCAATCCAACCGGCAGGAGAAATGGAATACTACCCTATGTCATCTGCACAAAGAAGGCTGTATATACTAAACCAGCTTGAAGGGGCAGGGACAGCATACAACATGCCTGGTATTATGCTGCTGGAAGGAAGCATTGATACAGCGCGTTTCCAGGAAGTCTTCAGGCAGTTGGTAAAAAGGCATGAGACTCTTAGAACATCGTTCCACATGATCGATGGTAACCCGGTCCAGAAGGTTCATGACCATGTGGAAT
Source organism: Paenibacillus sp. F4 (assembly GCF_002894905.1). Lineage (NCBI taxonomy): Bacteria > Bacillati > Bacillota > Bacilli > Caryophanales > Paenibacillaceae > Paenibacillus > Paenibacillus sp. F4. The sequence goes on along the minus strand of NZ_POVS01000045.1, from coordinate 4,348 downwards.
TCAGCGTGATGTACTTTGAAACTAACGAAGAAAAAGCCGCAGAGTATGCTGGGGAATTTGCCAGACCTTTTGATCTTGGCAAGGCTCCTCTGCTAAGGGTAGAGCTTGTAAAAACGGGAGAAGACAGGCATCTTATGATGTTTGATATGCATCACATTATATCCGATGGTGTCTCCATGGACATACTGATTCGTGAGTTTATGGATCTTTATGAAGGAAACAACCCTCCAGCACTTCGGATACAGTACAAGGACTACGCTGTATGGCAGAATAAACTGTTTGATGAGGGCGGAATTAGCAGCCAGGAGGAATACTGGCTCCAAGCATTCCAGGGAGAAATACCTGTACTGAATATGCCGCTAGACTATCCAAGGCCTGTAATACAAAGCTTTGAAGGGGATTTTTTTAGCTTTGAAGCAGGCAGTGAGCTTACGAATAAATTAAACAAGCTTGCAAGGGATAATGGGGCTACGCTTTACATGACACTGCTCGCGGCATACAACATATTGCTGTCTAAGCACACCGGACAGGAAGACATAATCGTTGGAAGCCCTATAGCCGGAAGGCCACATTCAGACCTGCAGGATATCCTTGGTATGTTTGTAAATACCTTGGCTATGAGAAATTACCCCAAGGGAGATAGTACCTTTGTAGAATTCTTGAATGAAGTAAGAGAAAACGCTCTAAGGGCTTATGACAATCAGGATTACCAATTTGAAGAACTGGTTGAGAAGCTTAACTTGAAGAGGGACATGAGCAGAAACCCACTGTTTGATACTATGTTTACCATGCAAAATGCCTCTAAGGTAGAATTTGCAGTACCTGGTATAAGCTTCAGACCTTTTAATAACGGGCTAGAGTATAGAATATCAAAATTTGACCTATCCATTGATGCAATAGAGCGTGAAGATGGTATGGCTTTTAGCTTTGAATATTGTACTCGGCTTTTCAAAAAAGAGACTATAAAAAGGTTGGCGGCTCATTACCTTAACGTGTTGGAAGAGATAACCGCAAATCCGTTTAAAAGGTTGTCGGAAATAAATATGTTGTCCCAGGAGGAAAAACAGCAAATAATCTATGGCTTCAATGATACAAAAGTAGAATATCCTAAGGATAAGACCATACAAGAGCTATTTGAAGAACAAGTGGAAAAGACGCCTGATAACATAGCAGTAGTATTTGAAGATAAATACTTGACTTACGGAGAACTTAATGAAAAGGCCAATCAACTGGCTTGGATCTTAAGGGACAAGGGATTAAAACCTGACAGTGTAGTAGCTATAATGGTAGACCGGTCCATAGAAATGATAATAGGTGTAATTGCTGTATTTAAAGCAGGAGGCGCGTATTTACCCATAGACACCGAATATCCTGAAGAACGAATCAGATATATGATCGATGACAGCTTGGCTGGAATTATTCTTACGCAAGAACATCATAAAGAAAAAATTAAATTTGATCTTGATATTATAAGCTTTGATGACTGTGTGAATTACAACGGGAGAACAGAAAATCTTCCTGTCATTAATAAATCTTGTAATTTAGCATATGTCATTTATACATCAGGAACCACAGGAAAGCCAAAGGGGATCATGATAGAGCATAGAAGTCTTGTCAACATATCTTACGCATGGAAAAAGGAATATAGGCTTGCGGATATGGATGTAAAGCTGTTGCAAATCGCAAGTTTTTCTTTTGATGTATTTGTGGGAGATGTTTCGAGAACGCTGCTCAACGGAGGCCAAATGGTTATTTGTTCATCCGAGGAGAGATACGATCCTGCACGATTATATTCACTTATTAAAACCCATAAAATAACCATCTTTGAATCCACACCGGCACTGATTATTCCTCTTATGGATTATATCCATGATAATGCTTTGATTATTGATAGCCTCAAGTTGCTTATACTTGGATCAGATACTCTCTCTGTGGAAGATTATGAAAGATTACAATCCTGGTATGGAGAGAAACTGCGGGTTGTTAATAGCTATGGGGTTACTGAGTCCACCATAGATTCCAGTTATTACGAAAAGAGACTGGGAAGCTATTTGGAATCCGGGAGTGTACCTATCGGAAAGCCAATGCAAAATATAAAATACTACGTTGTTGACAAACACTTGAGACCTCAGCCTACAGGGGTTTTGGGTGAGTTGTGCATAGGGGGAGAAGGGCTTGCAAGGGGATATCTAAACCGGCCCGAACTGACAGCTGAAAAATTTGTACCTAACCCGTTTATACCAGGGGAAAGGATGTATCGTACAGGGGATCTGGCCAGATGGCTGTCTGATGGGAATATGGAATTTTTAGGAAGAGTAGATCATCAGGTAAAGATAAGGGGATTTAGAATAGAGCTGGGGGAAATAGAAGCACAACTGCTAAAGCACGTTTCAATAAAGGAAGCAGTGGTTATTGCAAGGGAAGATCAGAAGGGAAACAAGTATCTGTGTGCCTATGTGGCAGGGGAAAATGAATTAACAATAGCAGAACTAAGGGGACATCTCTTAAAGGACCTTCCAGACTATATGATACCATCCTATTTTATGCAGTTAAAAAAGCTGCCGCTGACTCCCAATGGCAAAATAGATAGGAAGGCATTGCCCGAACCTGACGGCAATATCGATGCTGGAATAGAGTATGTCGCACCCTTGGGTGAATTGGAGGAGAAACTTGCGGGGTTGTGGCAGGATATCCTTAGTATAGAGAAAGTGGGAAGAAACGACAATTTCTTTGAGCTGGGGGGACATTCCTTAAGGGCAGCAAATCTTATTGCCAGGATTCACAAAGAGTTCAATGTAAACATACCGCTTAAAGAAATATTTAAGAGCCCAAATATGTCTGAAGTTGCCGAGTGCATCAAGATTGCAAAGGAGAGTGTATTTCATTCTATTGGGCCGGCTGGGGAGATGGAGTACTATCCAATTTCATCCGCCCAGAAAAGGCTGTATATTCTAAACCAGCTTGACGCAGTTGGGATGGCATACAACATGCCTGGTATTATGCTAATTGAAGGCAAACTCGATAAACTGCGCTTTGAACAGGCTTTTAGGGAGCTTGTTGACAGACATGAGTCTTTCCGTACCTCATTCCATATGATAGATGGTAAACCGGTACAAAAGGTCCATAGCAATGTGGATTTTAGTGTTATGTATATGGAAACCGATGAGGAAAGAGCTGCGAAAATAGCCAGTGAATTTATTAGGACCTTTGACCTTGATGAGGCTCCTTTACTTAGGGTTGGGCTTATAAAAGTTGGAGAAGACAGATATATTATGATGTTTGATAAGCACCATATTATATCTGACGGGGTGTCTGACGACATACTGGTAAGAGAATTTATGAGCCTGTATGAAGGTAAGGAACTTCCGGAACTTAAGATTCAGTACAAGGATTTTTCCGTATGGCAGAACAGGCTGTTTGCTGATGGGACAATTAGTAAGCAGGAAGAATACTGGCTCCAAGTATTCAAAGGAGAAATTCCTTTGCTTAATATGCCGCTAGACTACCCTAGGCCAGCTATACAGAGTTTTGAGGGAGATGTGATCAGTTTCAAAGCAGGCAAGGAGCTTGCTGTTAAACTGAACAAACTTGCAGTGAATAATGGTGCCACGCTCTACATGGTACTTTTAGCTTCATACAATGTCCTTTTATCCAAGTACACCGGACAGGAAGATATTATAGTTGGAAGTCCCGTTGCAGGAAGGCCGCATACTGATCTTCAGGACGTTATTGGTATGTTTGTAAACACGCTAGCCATGAGGAATCACCCTCAAGGTGGAAAGACTTTTGTGGACTTCCTTAATGAAGTAAGAGAAAACTCCTTAAGGGCTTACGAAAACCAAGATTACCAATTTGAAGAACTGGTAGATAAGCTTAACCTGGAAAGGGATCTGGGCAGAAATCCACTTTTCGATACTATGTTTGTACTGCAAAATATCGAGGCATCAGAAGTGAAGATGGATGGGCTAAGGTTTATGCCCTATGACAGTGAAGTAAGAATATCCAAGTTTGACTTGACTTTAAACGCTGAGGAAACAGAGGACGGTATTGCATTTGAATTGGAGTATGCTACCAGGTTGTTTAAGAAAGAGTCAGTTATAAGGCTTATTGCCCATTACCTTAATGTATTGGAAGAGGCAGCAGCCTTTCCTGAAAAAAGGCTATTAGAAATTGATATGCTGTCACAAGACGAAAAACATCAAATATTATATGAATTTAATAATACAAAAGCAGGATACCCTCGGGAAAAGACCATCCATCAGATTTTTGAGGAACAGGTGGAACGGACACCCAATAATATTGCTGTAGTGTTTGAAGATAAACAGCTGACTTATAAGGAAGTAAACGA
>NZ_POVS01000044.1:0-301 GCF_002894905.1 Paenibacillus sp. F4 | reverse complement strand
AAAAACTACTCACTCGTTGCTCAGTTTTGAGAGCTCAAACTCTCGAAAAAAGCTGGTTGTTTACAGCTTTGCACCTTGAAAACTGGATACCGAAACGAAATTGCGTTTTAGAATATTCCTTTAAGCTGATCTTGTGTAAACAAGTGAAATAAAGGTAGCAGGTAAGGAAAGATCTTTTGCCTTTGGCAAAAATCATTCTTTATCGAACATCGACATTTTCTTTCTTTGAAAGAAAAGTCTAGGTTAAGCTACAAAGAGCACACGGAGGATGCCTAGGCGCCAGGAGCCGACGAAGGACGTG
>NZ_POVS01000043.1:0-230 GCF_002894905.1 Paenibacillus sp. F4 | reverse complement strand
CCCCCACGTCAAAGACGCTAGATCCTAAGTCTAGTGCGTCTGCCAATTCCGCCACACGCGCATGTAATACAATGGTGAGCCATGAAGGACTCGAACCTTCGACACCCTGATTAAAAGTCAGGTGCTCTACCAACTGAGCTAATGGCTCTTAATGGCTGGGGATATAGGATTTGAACCTATGCATGACGGAGTCAAAGTCCGTTGCCTTACCGCTTGGCTAATCCCCAATA
>NZ_POVS01000042.1:483-2137 GCF_002894905.1 Paenibacillus sp. F4 | reverse complement strand
GCCTCCGGCTTTCATAATCCCGAACATCCCCACGATCATATCTACCGAGCGCTCCGTCATCAGACCCACCAGACGATCCTTCGTCACGCCATGACTCCGTAAGGTACGAGCCAATCGGTTGGCTCGTTCATTCAGCTCGCGGTAGGTCAGCTGTTCTCCCTCGAAGAACAAGGCCGCCTGCTCTGGTGTTTGCAAAGCCTGCGCTTCAAACAAACCGTGAATTGTCTGCTCGCTTGGATACGCTGCCGCCGTATCTCCCCACACGTGCAGGATTTGCTCGCGTTCCTGCTCACTCAATAAATCCAGCTCACCCAATTTCGTATCGGGATTCGTCGTAATGATTTCAGTCAGTCGTATAAAGTGGCGTGTGATTTGCTCAATCGTTTCCCGTTTATACAATGTTGTCGCATACTGCAAACCGAATTGAATGCCATCCTCTTGTTCGCTGGCTTCCAGCGTCAAGTCAAACTTAGCTGGAACCTGCTCCATACCAAATGGCCGGAAGTTAATATCTGGAAGTTTCAACTCGTCTTGTTCCGTGTTTTGTAGCACAAACATCGTGTCGAACAGTGGGTTACGGCTCATATCCCGTTTCACATTCAGTTTTTCCACCAATTCCTCAAATGGATAGTCCTGATGCTCATACGCTTGCAAGGCCCGTTTTTTCACATCCTCCACATAGTGGCGGAATGTTTGCGCTGCGGTTGGGTAGTTGCGTATGGCTAGTGTTCCGACAAACATTCCGATAATTGGCTCCAAATCGGCATAACGTCGGCCCGCAATCGGGGTACCGATAATGATGTCTTCCTGTCCAGTGTAATGATGCAGAAGTGCTGTATAGGCCGCCAGAAGCACCATATACAGCGTCGAACCTGTCTGGGCTGCCAGCTCTTTTAATCGTTCGCTGACTTCACGTTCCAGTCCAAATACCACCATATCTCCAGCCGTGCTCCGCACTGCCGGGCGAGTAAAGTCGGTTGGAAGATCCAGTAAGGGCAGTTCACCCCTGAAGTTATCTAACCAGAACATCTCCTGACGTTTCATCCAATCCTGCTGTGTTTCACCTTGCTGCCATATGGCATAGTCTTTGTATTGAATCCGTAGCGGAGGCAATACCTCACCGCTGTATAAGCGTACAAATTCTTTGGTTAACACACCTGTTGATACACCGTCCGAGATAATATGGTGCATATCGAGCATCATCAGATATTGCTGTTCTTGTTCTCCCCCCTGCATACCCAGATCCAACAAGGATACCCGTAGCAACGGGGCTACCTGCAGATCAAACGGACGTACAAAACGTTGAACCCAATCTTGAACTTCTCGACTTACATGCTGTTCAGACCCTACTGTTTGCTGCTCGAACGCGGTATCACGATCAGAGATGGGCACATGTATTTGTTGATCAGCTTCTATGTGCGTTAGTACACGCCCTCCCTGCAACTTCGCATACTCCACCTCGAAGAATACAGTTTCTTGAATCCGTTGCACGGGTTCATTGTTTACCAGTCCAAAGCTGGTGCGGAAAGCTGCATGACGTGAGATCAACTGGCGGAAAACCTTCTTCACCCGTTTTACATCCAGCGGACCACTTACCTGAAGCACAGCGGGAATATTGTAGTTCACATCATCTGGATCAATCTGATGCAAAACG
>NZ_POVS01000042.1:0-204 GCF_002894905.1 Paenibacillus sp. F4 | reverse complement strand
TCCCGTTTGCAGGCTGCCTTCGGGTGCTGGCAATGCCTTGCGGTCTATTTTGCCGTTCGGTGTTAACGGCATGGACTCCAGCTGTACAAAGTATGAAGGTACCATATAGTGAGGCAGCTTTTCACCCAGTAGGCTGCGCAGCACACCTGCATTCATTTCTTGTTCTGCCACATAGTAGGCTACCAGTTGGTTTTGCCCTTGCCC
>NZ_POVS01000041.1:0-1307 GCF_002894905.1 Paenibacillus sp. F4 | reverse complement strand
GACACCCAATAATATTGCTGTAGTGTTTGAAGATAAACAGCTGACTTATAAGGAAGTAAACGAAAAGGCAAACCAACTGGCCAGAAAATTAAGAGAAAAGGGAATAAAACCTGATAGTGTAGTGGGAATTATGGTAGAACGTTCCCCGGAAATGATCATAGGGATCATGGCTGTCCTAAAAGCTGGGGGGGCTTATTTACCCATAGCTCCTGAATACCCTGAAGACAGGATCCAGTTTATGCTTGATGACAGTGGCAGCCAAATTATTCTGATACAGGATAAATTTATAAATGCTAAAGGTAGTTACAGAAATGCTGAATTTATTAGCATAGAAAATCAGGAACTATTTACTGGGGATGTATCAAATCCAAAGTTAATTAGTAAACCTGAAAACTTGGCTTATGTAATATATACATCCGGTTCTACCGGCAAACCCAAAGGGGTAATGATAGAGAACTACTCCGTAATCAACCGGATCAACTGGATGCAGAAGCAATACCCGATAGCTGAAGGTGATGTGATCCTGCAGAAAACTCCCTATACCTTTGACGTATCGGTATGGGAATTATTGTGGTGGAGCTTTACTGGGGCCAAAGTCTGCCTGCTGATACCGGGAGGAGAAAAAAATCCGGAAGAAATCGTGAAGGCAATCGAAAAAAATAAAGTTACCACAATGCACTTTGTACCATCCATGTTGAGTGTATTTTTAGAGTATGTAGAGGAAAAGGGGATAATAGAGGAAATAGCAAGCTTAAAGCAGGTATTTGCCAGTGGAGAAGCACTGAACCTGAAGCAAGTAGAAAAGTTCAACAAGCTGCTGTACAAAGAAAAAGGAACAAGCCTGCATAACCTGTACGGACCAACAGAAGCAACAGTAGATGTATCCTACTTTGGCTGCTCTACGGAAGAAGAATTGGAGCTTGTACCTATAGGAAAGCCCATAGATAACATTAAGTTATATGTTGTGAGTAAGGAAAAGGGCCTGCAGCCGATAGGAGTAGCGGGAGAACTATGTATAGCAGGGGATGGACTGGCAAGAGGGTACTTGAACAGACCGGAACTTACAGAAGAAAAATTCGCAGCAAACCCATTCGCACCGGGTGAAAGGATGTACAGGACAGGTGACCTGGCAAGGTGGCTGCCTGACGGCAACCTAGAATACCTGGGCAGGATCGACCATCAGGTAAAGATAAGAGGCTACAGGATAGAACTGGGTGAAATAGAGAACCGGTTATTAAAGCATGAAACAATAAAAGAAGCAGTGGTATTGGACAAAGAAGGAGCTGACGGAAATAAGTATCTTTGTG
>NZ_POVS01000005.1:0-51156 GCF_002894905.1 Paenibacillus sp. F4 | reverse complement strand
AAACACCTCCAAGGTTGTCTCCATATCTTACGACATGGCTGCATTCTCTTGAAGGTGTTTTAAAATTTGTCTCACGCTATGGGGTCAGTCCCCATATAAATCAAGTGCCGACTGTTTTTTTTATCAATAAATGTCCTTAGCATCTGCTGGGAGAGCTTTTACGTGATGGAGATAGTTTGTAACACGTTGATCGTCCAGAGTCGGATATTCGTAACCATAATGGTTCGCTACTTCCAAGGCAACTTCTCTAAATAAATTTCCCATGATCAAAAGAGACTGCCACATATGTTCATAATCTGCATCCGCAAACGTTTGGATATAGAGTGTCCAAAGTCCAGGTTCAAGGTAGTTCTCGAAATATTTTCCCTGTTTACCCGGATCTGCAGCGAAGTCTGTTCGTATACCAATATGCCATTCCAGCATCAAGTGAAGCGCATCTCTCACAGGCCGATCCAGCATAAATTTGGCATAGGGTAGCTCCTGTCGCCATAACCCTTTAGCCACATAAGTACTGACCCACCAGAACTCGTTGCAGGAATTCGTATAGACTTGGGCAGTTGGAGGTATCGTCTTATAATCTTGAAGACTTGGCGGTGGGAAAGGCTCCACAAGCCCGTCTTTATCCAGCAGCAGTACACTTAAGCTGTCTCGGGTCCAATTGGCGATGTTATTCGCAGGGTAGAGTGTAAGATCTATGCGATTGCCGTCCGTAAATAACATGAGAAAAGCAAAGCGATCATGGGGCATCGGGGTAGGTTCCATATGCTCATCGTGCGTCTGCATAATGATCAATTCACCAAAATGGTTGATCCAGCGACGTTCCTGAATAAAGCTGTCCATGGAAGATACGAGAAAGACAATATCATAATCCTGAAAAATATCCCGTGGAGCATGTGGATTGGCGCGTGAACCATTCAGAATCACGGCACGTACCCGTTCGTCCTCTTGAGCAAAATGGAGAATGGTATGAAGCATTTCATGTTCACTTCTCATAATGTTGTCTCCATAAGCGGAAGGATCATCAAGGAAAACAACCTCCTGTAAGTTCTTTTATCTGGGAAAAGTCTCCTACCCTTACAATAGCCTATACACAGAAGCCATTCAATTGTGCTGCCGAGGCCTTCTTCTTACCCAAAGTACACTTGACCGAATTGTATGTGTTATCCATAATGAAGCGAGGCATCAAGTACAGACCATCCTAGAGCCTAATCCTCTAATACGTTTAAAGGAGTGATGATGTTTGAATACGAACAAACAAATCAAAAAGCTTATGAGAGGTTTATGTATTTAGATGAATAAGAAAGAATCTTTCATAGGCTTATGGGAGGCAAATCAGACAGATGTGTGCTCATCACATGATTCAAGGAATGGAACTCGCAGAATCTTATTTTTATAAGGCATTCGGTCTTTTTAATACAATGAAGCATCACATATCGATTCAAGGTGTCATTAGCGGCACCATACCGGGTAGAATTTTTTATCTAATAATGGGGATAACGCTGTATTGAGCAACCCCCAAGGCATTTTTCTGGGAGGAAGTCCGGACAATAAAGCCTTTTTAAAAGAAATCAACATGTTGCTTCAAGAAATCCTATTACCTCAACTGGCATCCAAAGGAGAAATATCCGGAACTGGAGAGGCGCTTTGAGCGCGACTTTTTTTGTCAATTCGAGTCCATGCGGCTCTTGTGTTATATAAATGCAGTCCATTTAAAGAGGTTGGGAGGTATAAAGATGCCAAAAACGATATTAGTTGTAGACGACGATGAAGAAATCGTAAAACTCATCACAAAGAGTTTAAGGTACGAGCAATTTGCAATAATTTCGGCATGTTCCGGGAAAGAAGCCTTATCTGCATTGGAAGAAAATCACATTGATTTCATCGTTCTTGATATAGTGATGCCTAATATGGATGGACTTGATGTCTGCAGAAGTATCCGAAATTCTTATAATGTCCCAATTCTGTTTTTAAGTGCACGTGATAAGGACATTGATAAAATCGTCGGGCTCGAAATAGGAGCAGACGATTACATGACCAAACCTTTCAGTATTCAGGAGCTTGTCTCCAGGATAAAGGCTCACTTCAGAAAAGTGGACAGGCTTTTTAAAGAGTGGGATGAACTTAGTCCCAGTAACGAAAAGGCGGATGCTCCGCTCATTTTGAACGATAAGACGTTTGAAGCATTTCTGAATAGCAGGAAGCTCGACTTATCAACGAAGGAATTTCAGATTCTGTCTATCCTCATGCGCCACCCCAATCATGTATTGACTCGTGAGCAGATATATGAAAACGTCTGGGGAGACGAATACGGAGAAATAAATACCGTAACGGTTCATATAAAAAATATCCGTAAGAAACTTGGTTCTGAATATGACTTTATTAAAACAATATGGGGCATAGGATATAAATACACGGAAAGAGAGCAATAGTATGAAACTGAAAATAAAGCTCCCTCTTTTGTTCCTGCTGATGTTTATAATATTCATGTTTTCGATTGGAATGTATCTGAAGCTTGTCTTTGCAGTATATTCCCCTATACGCAGTTCATTGCTGGACTCGCGATATATAGCATTGCTCCTGCCCATATTTGCAATTGCCTGTTTCATATTTATTATTCTGATTATCTATATTCATTTTTGCATAGAGAAACCCATTCAGCTTCTGAATACCAGGCTTGAAGAAGTAAATATTGTACATCCACTGCCTCCGCTAGCTCTGAGAAGTAATGATGAGATCGGAGAACTTTATAAGCACTTCAATAAGATGGAGCATCGGCTTCAACTCGCGCACAAAGAGCAGATCGATATGATCGCGGCAATTGCCCACGACTTGAAAACACCCTTGACATCTATTAATGGTTTTACTGAACTGCTGGCTACACACAAGGATTTACCAGAAACTGAAAAGCAGGAATATTATGATTTGATTCAAAAGAAGTCAGGATATATGGTCGAACTCATCAATGATTTCTCCAGCTTCACCAAAGAAAAACTGAAGTTGGAATCTATGGTAGCTAAACCTGTAAAAGCATCAAAATTATTTGAAAACATTGCCCTTGAATATGAGTATGAGTTGGCGGGACTTGACAACGAGCTTACTTGCCGCCATTCATTCACGGAAAATATATTTCTGATGGTCAATGAACCGATGATACGTCGGGTTTTCGGCAACCTCTTTAGCAATGCTGTAAGATATGGAGGGAAAAATAAACTGAAAGTGTATATGACCGGATACCAGCTAGGACAGTATGCCTTTTTTCAAATCGAGGATAATGGAATTGGAGTGCCGGATAAGGATATATCTTCTCTGTTCCTCAAATTTTTCACTGTGGATAAATCGCGGCAAATCCAAAAGGGCGGGCTGGGTCTGGGTCTTGCAAGCTGTAAATCCATTATTGAACATCATAGGGGCAAAATTTGCGCCTACCCTTCCGAATATGGCGGTTTGGGGATAAGATTCAGCCTTCCCTTGGCCGCACAACACTGATTTTATTTTTGCACATTTTCTTTTACTACAGGAGTTAAAGGCTGCTGCCAGGTGTGAACACCCAGGCAGCAGCCTTTTTTTGTTTTTTCAGCGGTTTATAGTTTTTTATATTCTCTTTATAAACATTTATTTTTCTTTTAAAGAAGCTTTATCTTTGTGTTGTAAAAATTACTTGTAGTAAAAAAACTACAATCACTAGAACTGGAAAAGGAGGATGTTGCAATGTCAATTGAGTTCAGCCGTTGGCCCAATAACTACATGATGTCATACCAAGTCACCAAAGCTTTGGGTATGGCAAGCCTCGGTGCTACGGACGTCACCGAGATCTACGAGGCCTGCAAAAAAATCGATCCCGATGACAAGGACACGTGGCACAGGGAATGGCTCATAACGGCTCAGGCATTGGAAAGACACGGCAAGGAGGCCGAAACGGCTGGAAACTGGTATACAGCACGAAACTGCTACATTCGTGCCTGCAATTACTACAGAATTGCGGAATATGCGGTGATGGATGATGACACCGAGAAAATCCGTATATTTAAGAAAGTAAATGAACTCTTCGAAGCTGCCGGAAAGTACTTCGATGTCCAACCGGAGAAGATCCAAGTCGATTACGAAGATGTCAAGTTGGATGGTTACTTCTTCTCCCCTTCCTGGATAAAAGGTCCGAAGCCGACCCTTTTTGCTCTCAACGGTGGCGACGAGTGGTCAATTGAAAACTATTTCTGGCTAGGTCCCGCTTTTATTTCGTGTGGATATAACTTTCTGGTCTATGACCAGCCTGGCACCGGCCTCTCGCTGTACGAAAAGGGAAAAGGAAGACGAGCGGACAGTGAGGCTTTCCATTCCCGAGCAATCGACTTTCTTCTAACGCGGCCGGAAGTCGATCCCGATAAGATTATCGTGCACGGGGAGAGTTTTGCGGCTTACGACTCGCTGCGATTCGCTTCGTTCGATCACAGGATTGCTGCCGTCATCTCCGACGGCGGTACGCACGCCTTCGACTGGGATGCCATGCTTAAATGGATGCCGCCGAGTCTGGCCGCACACGGCATGAGAATTCTGGGGGCAAAAAGCTTGGAGGATTTTGCGGGGAATCCGCGTTTTGCCTATGATCTTGAGGGCGTGCTCCACCAGATAGAATGTCCGCTTCTTGTAATGCACGGAGCGGAAGAGATATTGGTTCAGCCAAATCCGCTGACACAAGCCTTGAAGAATTACGAGCAAGCGGGTTCGAAAAACAAGACGTTCTACCCGATAGAGGATAGACGACTTGGCGGATTAGAACACTGTCAGGTAGACAACATCAACGTGCTGCATGAGGTAGTGCTGAATTGGCTCTGCTCAATTGGGCTTGGGCCAGCCTCGCCTCGCTTAAGCGATTGCCAGGACATCATAAAGTAGATTTATTGAAAAATTTCTGATTGAGCTTGTTCAGGAGTGTCGTACTTAGAATCCTGAATAAGCTCTCTGTTTATGGAGGAGTTGAAGGCTATGAGTATTTTATCAAAGGAAAAAAATGGCGGAACGCCCGCCATACAAATTGAGGGAGTGCACAAAAAATTTGGCGACTATATCGCATTGAACAATCTTTCGCTGGAGGTGAGCCGAGGAGAGATATTTGGATTTTTGGGACTGAATGGCGCTGGAAAGACAACGACCATAAAGATGCTCTTGGCGATGCTCAAGCCAACCTCCGGCAAGCTCTATATGTTAGGTGAAAAGGTCGATGCCGGAAACTATAAATTATGGGACAAGGTTGGATATTTGGAGGAGGCTACTTTTTATCCCGATTTAACTGTAGTTGAAAATCTTGACATAGCACGACGCATGCAAGGGGTGCCTGACAAAGATTCCGTAAATCGGGTTATCTATAAGTTGGGGCTTGAGCTGCACAAACAGAAGAAGGCAAAGAATCTTTCTTTAGGAAACAAACAGCGCCTGGGACTTGCGAAAGCAATGATTCACAATCCGGAAATTCTAATATTGGATGAGCCGATAAATGGCTTCGATCCCGCAGGCGTGGCGGAGATACGGAATATGTTATATAACCTAGCGAAAAATTTCGGCGTAACTGTTTTTATATCCAGCCATCTGTTAGAGGAACTCTCGAAAGTTTCCACACGCATTGGGATTATTCACAATGGCCATCTTGTTAAAGAAGTCGCAATGGATAAGCTGGAGCAATCGTTACAGAAAAACTTAGTGGTGAATGGCCGTGACAAACATGCCTTAAAGGAGGTGCTTGAAGAGCATGGATATGAATTTGAGGAGATAACAGACGGCTATATTAAATTAACCGATGACCACGCAGCGGATAGTCCTGAACGACTGGCCGAACTGCTGGTTAAATCCAATCAACCGCCAACATTGCTTCGAGTGATTACGGAGGATTTGGAAGGATATTTTCTCCGCACAATTGGTATGACAAGGGGGAATATATAATGAATATTTTTTCTGTCTTACATTGTGAGATTCGCAAGATTATCCGCGCCAATGTGTTTTGGTTGGTATTTCTTATTTTTGCATTTGGGCCAATCATGATGGGAGTCGGAATTATTTTATCCAGTGACGCCGGCGGCATCAATTGGAAAATGTATTTAACCGAATTGCTTGATAGTCTTGCCCCGCTGGGACTTATCGGGTACACCTTTATCGCGGCATGGGTATTTGGACGAGAGTTTTCGGATAAAACAATTAAAGATTTGCTTGCAAAGCCCGTTTCCAGATCGAAAATTGTACTGTCCAAATTTCTTGTAATTTTAGCATGGAGCCTATTACTTTCCATGTATATGTTTGCCATAGGTTTTGCCGTGGGGGGTATTCTAGGAGTTGCGGGCGGGTTAGCTTCTTTTATTTGGAATATCTTCTTTAAATTCATTATAACATCGCTATTGTTTATTATTGTTACCACACCAGGCACCCTTCTGGCCAATGTGAGCAAGGGATACTTGGCACCATTAGGACTCATCCTGATAATCGTCATTCTCTCAAATGTTTTGGCCTCTTTTGGATTCGCCCCCTATTTTCCGTGGACCATCCCGTCGGTATTTCAAAGCACCGGGTTTTTAAAGTTGAGTAGTATAATCATTATTGCGTCTACGGGAATAGCCGGAATAGTCGGAACATTTGCCTGGTGGAGATTTGCCGAGCAGCAATAAACGCGCAACATGCACTGAGTTGTAGATATATCAATTATGAAAAGGAACAACAATCTCTCCGCTGCTCGCACGTTCATGCTTGACGATAAACTAAGCGCTGGATTGGAGAGTGTACCACCATATCTATCAAAGCGGCCGTAAACTTTATTTTTCCCCACATTCGGTTGAGTGCATAGCGATCTTCGATTTAACGGATTCATCTTTTCAGTATATAAAACTGCCAGTGACAAAGGGCATAAATATAACGATCAGAGCAAGTTTTCGAAAATTATTGAATGCAACGGCTCGTATTATTTCATTACATTAAATTATCCCGGTATTGTCAAATTGAATATGGAAGATCACCGTATAGAATTATAGACGAGCGGATAGAACCCGTTCAAAAGATGATCT
The DNA here is from genome assembly GCF_002894905.1 of Paenibacillus sp. F4. Taxonomy (NCBI): domain Bacteria; kingdom Bacillati; phylum Bacillota; class Bacilli; order Caryophanales; family Paenibacillaceae; genus Paenibacillus; species Paenibacillus sp. F4. The sequence goes on along the minus strand of NZ_POVS01000005.1, from coordinate 44,116 downwards.
TTGACCCTGAGCGCGGCTATTTGTCCAACAGTGTTTAGGAGGAGGCGCTGTTTGGATGGAGGAAGCCGGTCTTGCAGTGGAACTGAAAAACATGCCGAGTATACGGTTCCCGAAGAACTGCGGCTTAAATTCGAGGAGCGACCGGACCTAAAAACGGCGTTTGAAGCGTTGACGCTCGGAAGCCAGAGAGCGTATCTGCTGTATTTTTCAGAACCGAAGCAGTTCAAAACGCGCGTTTCAAGGGTTGAAAAATACACACAGCCCATTCTGGAGGGCAAAGGGTTGAACGATTAGAACGGATAAATGAACTGGATAGTCTCAAGAAATACGAAAGGCGAGGAACATCTGCCGAAGAGCAGGTGCTTTTTTGCTTAGAATTACAGAGGGAGCGGCAACCCTTAAATTATGAGGGGGGATATGATGTGTTCTTATGCTGAACCTGTTTCCGGTGTTCACCGGCATCGGGCTGATCATTCCGATAATGCCGAAATTCATTAATGAACTGGGGATTGCCGGAAGATGTGTAATGCTCCCATTGAGCCAGTCGACTTCAACGGTAAGTTGATCGACCAGCTTTTCTAGGCGCTCCTGTTTGCTTTCGTATTCCTTTCTCATCTTGTCCGCTTCACTCGTCCCTTTCTCGAACACCATAGACGCCCGGCTCAGAAACTCGGCTTTCCACCAGCTAATCATCACGGACTCATTTCATATTTGGCGGCAATCTCGTTCACGGTCTGCTCTTCCTGCAAGACCTCCAGCACAATCTTCGTCTTAAACTCTGGGGTGTATCGGTTCCGTTTTTCCATAGCTTTATTATAACTTATTTATCACGCTCCCGTGTCTCAACCTATGGGAGCATTATAAAGAATGGAACCCTGTACCTCAATTTTTAATTTTTGTTTAACCAAGTCAAGTTTATTTTCCTGATAAACTACAAAAAGTCTCGAATATTAATTACACACCGGAAGACATCATAAAAGTAGAAAAGATATTTGCAGCCTGTGTTCTTCATATAAATCTTCGTAAAGAAAATCCAACACAAATAATCCTAAATTTCGAAAGCCCATAAGATCAAAGAAGCCAGAGACTCACTGCTCAAAAAAGCTGTAAGAATCAGGGTGTATTAACAGGGGGGAATTCCAAAACGGCTTACTAGCACACAGATTCTCCCTCCCCAGGAGACCGGGCATCTACATTTCCATGTGAGATTTTAGGAGCCTCATTCCAATAGGGCGGTTCGATATTCCACCTGTTTCCAGGTGTGGCGATTGACGAATGCCTTCGCCAGTTTGAGTGCGGTGGTTCGACTATGACTTCCTTGATGTAGTTTTCCATCAACACCGCTGGTTGTAAAAGCGCCACAAATCGATGGATTCCCACTCCAGTCTTCGTCCACGTAACGTTTCCAATATCGACAAGCGGCCACTTCAGCCGCCAATCGCTTGGTCCATTTCATTTTTCCCACATAGTCGATCTGCTGTCCTTCCCAGAGTGAATAGAAGTCTTCGCCGCCAAAGCCCTTGTCAAACCGGGCATATTGGACCCAGTGCTGACCTAAGAGGCTAAAGGTTTCTTCCAGAAAAGGGGAAGCCTCAGTGGAAGAGTGAACATTTCCCGCGCGGAGCACGGCATTCAGACAAAGGTGGGACTGTCCTTCAGAAGCGAGCAAAGGATGGTAGCTTTTGCGCGCCGGCTTATAGGCATTCTCGCCTTTCGCCGCTTAGTCCTGATTGCCGTAGACCGTCTCCACAGTCGAATCCAAATCGAGAATGAGCTTGGAGGACAGACAAGGCCGGATCACTTCGAGGTTCACTTGCCGGAGTTCCCTTCGTACATTAGGATTCGTTTTTCCCAGCCGATCCAGTTCCTTGTACAGAAGCGAGTAGTGTGGACAGCGCTCCCCAAGAAAACGTTGGAGTAGAGAGTCCTTTTGCCATCTGCGAAAATGAAACAGTCGCTCACAGCCCAGTATCCAGCCGACGATGAGGTATAGCAGAAGGCGGTGCACTGGGAACAGTGCATTGTGAGCTTTGCCTCCGGATAAGGTTTGAAGCACAAGGCTCAGTTTAATTTTTTCGAGATAATCGATTAATCTTGGCTGTATCCATGCGATCCAAAACGACTTTTCTAAAAGAGGTATCCAGATACGTCTTCCCATAGGCTATATCTCTCCATAGTTGTAGAGGTGATGAGCTTCAAGACTTGGTACCTACCGCCAGCATATGCGGGCTCATACCGATCACAGACTCCTGCTCTTCAACTTGCCGTGATATATCTAGCAAACGGCTGCGATGGAAAGGAACCGCCCACTTCTCTTCAAATCCGGGTGCAATCCAGATGGGACCTTCTACGCCCAATACACGAGGCTCCGGCAATCCAGCAGCCTGCCAATCTGCACGCAAGGTATCCGATGTATGAAAGTAGGAGCGCGCGATAAAAGAGGGGTAAGCAGCAGGGCGCACATGCTGACCATCTGTCAGCTCCTGTCTGACCATATCCATGAACGCATCTTCCTCCACAATGGTATTGCGCTCGCCGTATACCGATAGTCCCCACAGTAGCGAGCCAAACCTGGAAATAGCTGAAGTAATCAGCGTTCCCCCTTTTTTTAAGACACGCGCCGCTTCTTGCAGTGCTTTTACTCGTTCTTTCTGTTCCGTTAAATGATACTGCGGTTTCCAGCTTGCTGATGTTGGGGTTGTTCAGTTGCTGCTGGAGTGAATTCAATGGCTTGGGGAGATAGATCAAATAGATGCACTTCGTATCCCAGTTCTGCCAACCACGAAGAGTAGACCCCTATACCGCCGCCGATATCGTAAATAACATGAGTAGACTCGCTGAGATAACGTGAAATGATTTCTTTTGATCTTTCCAGTTCTATTTTTCCTATGCCTCGCTCTAACCTGCCTATTTCTCCACCATCATCTAATAAGCCAGAATTTCCTGCGTATCTTTTTCGAGCATAGCGCACCTCATCTGAAGTGATTGGAATAATATAACATTATCACTTACATCATGAACAAGTCTACTGTACCTTTGAAGAGGTATCCACTTTTACCAACTATGAATTTAGGATAAGAACTAGCTATTAAAAGCCAATATGGGGTCCGGGTTGGCTTTTGCTAAGCAGTAAAGCACATCATCCACGATTTGAACCCCACAAATATAAGTTGCATATATTATCAAGCAAGTTGGTCCATAAGCTTTGAATTTGAAAGGGGAAGAGTACGTGATAATCCATGTATATGCTTTATGCTGGAATGAAGAAAAGATGCTCCCGTTTTTTTTTAAGCACTATGATAATATAGCGGATCAATACTATATTTTCGATAATGGCTCAACTGATAATTCTGTATCCATGTTAAGGGAAAATCCCAAAGTTGTTATAGATAGATTTGAAATAGAAGGTAATTCTCTCGTGAAATCAGCACAAGATAAATTCAATCAATTTTGGAAAGGAAGCAGAGGAAAAGCAGACTGGGTTATTGTCTGTGACGCTGATGAACATTTCTATCACCCTAACCTTAGAACATATCTGCAAGAATGCACCTCTAAAGGGATAACATTGATTGTCCCTGATGGTTATGAGATGGTTTCTGATTTTTTTCCGAGTAGCCATCAACCATTATATGAAACGGTAAGGAATGGTGTAAGAAGTCAAACGTACGATAAGCCACAAATATTTAATCCAAATGCGATTCAAGAAATAAATTTCAGTCCAGGCAGGCATACTGCTTCACCTATAGGGGACGTCATAAAGCCATCCAACAATGATGTTTTATTGCTACATTATAAATACTTGGGACTTGACTATATAAATTCACGTTTCTCGGCTTTAAAACAAGGGCTGCGAGAAGGGGACACGGCAAATAGATGGGGATTTCATTATTTATGGGATGAGAAACAAAGGTTGGAACAATTTGAGAAATTAAAAAATAGATCTATTAGAGTGTTGTAGCATGAACTGTTGGCACAAGTGGCATTTGTAAGAAACTATTATAACTTCACTGTTTCTGTGTAAATGTGATTGCAAGAGAATATAGTTTATTTGAAATTGATCTACAAGGATAAAGACACTTTTTTCTCAGGGTGCCTTTATCCTTTTATGGTTGGAAATGAATTTGATGAATCAGCTTACTTAATGCTCGGTCACTACCTTTTAATGTCCCCGGAATTTAAAACGGCTTGAATAAGTAAATATCTATTTTAATTTTAATAGGTAAACAAACAATCATATGTAACAAGTTATTAATATGATACATGGAGCTACAGTAATCCCTATTCTGTTCTATATAGATTGAACTGTAAAATAATATAGTGGATTAAAACCCAGTATATTTTTTAAGTTCAATATATATATAGTATTTTATATGATATGGATTTGTAGTTAATAGATAGGAAAGGGGAGATCAACTTAATGGCTGTATTATCAACTGGACCTATTGAGAATAGTCCTGTTAGTGGGATCAGGCCTATCCAGCAGGTTACTGTTAAAATAATTAACCGCGATTTAGTCAATTCTTCAATTGTTTTAATTCAAGGCTACATTTTAAATGGGTTACGAACATTACATGTACTAGAACAAATAGCTTTAGCCCCCAATGCAGTTGTTACGAGAAATTATCTAGCGAACTTCGACGCATATGAATTCGTTTTTACCACAAGCGGTTTAGCAGAAGAAAGTACTGATATTTCAGTTTGGGGAAAAAACGGGAGTGGTGCAATCATTGATGTTCAGCGCATTGTTGCGGATGAGCAACTAGGGTCTTAAAACTCAACAAATGTACAGAGATAGAACCACAATCGCAGCAAATGGTTGAGACATACAATAGAGGGAACAGGATCTTGAGAAAGATCTCATTGTTCACAAAAAAAGCTTGCTTTTTACTAGAGAGGAGGGAGTACCTAAATGGCAGTATTATCAACTGGACCCATTGCAAACGATCCTGTTCTAGGAGTCAGACCCACCCAACTGGTCACAGTAAAAATAGATAACCGAGATTCTGTAAATTCTTCTACTGTTCTGATTGAGGGTTTTATTTTAAACGGCAGCAGAACATTATATGTACAACAACTAGTAGCAGTGGGGCCAAATGTGGTTATAACTAGGAATTTCTTTGCAGGTTTCGATGCATTTGAATTCGTTTTTACCACAAGCGGGCCAGCAGAGGATGAAACTCAAATTTCTGTTTGGGGTAAAGATGCATTGGGGCAATTAGTACCTGCGCATCGGTTAGTATCTGATGAACTTTTAGGAACCGATCAAGGTGTTCAAGGACCTCAAGGTGTTCAAGGCGATCAAGGACCTCAAGGAGTCCAAGGCGACCAAGGACCTCAGGGAGTTCAAGGCGACCAAGGACCTCAGGGAGTTCAAGGTGACCAAGGACCTCAGGGAGTTCAAGGCGTACAAGGCGACCAAGGACCTCAAGGAGTTCAAGGCGATCAAGGACCTCAGGGAGTTCAAGGCGACCAAGGACCTCAGGGAGTTCAAGGCGATCAAGGCGACCAAGGGCCTCAAGGAGTTCAAGGCGACCAAGGGCCTCAAGGAGTTCAAGGCGACCAAGGACCTCAGGGAGTTCAAGGCGACCAAGGACCTCAAGGAGTTCAAGGTGACCAAGGACCTCAAGGCGTCCAAGGCGACCAAGGGCCTCAAGGAGTTCAAGGCGATCAAGGACCTCAAGGAGTTCAAGGTGACCAAGGACCTCAAGGCGTCCAAGGCGACCAAGGGCCTCAAGGAGTTCAAGGCGATCAAGGACCTCAAGGCGTCCAAGGCGACCAAGGGCCTCAAGGAGTTCAAGGCGACCAAGGACCTCAAGGAGTTCAAGGTGACCAAGGACCTCAAGGAGTCCAAGGCGATCAAGGACCTCAGGGAGTTCAAGGCGACCAAGGACCTCAAGGAGTCCAAGGCGATCAAGGACCTCAAGGAGTCCAAGGCGATCAAGGACCTCAAGGAGTCCAAGGCGATCAAGGACCTCAGGGAGTTCAAGGCGTACAAGGCGACCAAGGACCTCAAGGAGTCCAAGGCGATCAAGGACCTCAGGGAGTTCAAGGAGTCCAAGGCGATCAAGGACCTCAAGGAGTCCAAGGCGATCAAGGACCTCAGGGAGTTCAAGGAGTCCAAGGCGATCAAGGACCTCAAGGAGTCCAAGGCGACCAAGGACCTCAGGGAGTTCAAGGCGTACAAGGCGACCAAGGACCTCAAGGAGTTCAAGGCGTACAAGGTGACCAAGGACCTCAGGGTGTTCAGGGCGTACAAGGAGACCAAGGACCTCAAGGCGTCCAAGGCGACCAAGGGCCTCAAGGAGTTCAAGGCGATCAAGGACCTCAAGGAGTCCAAGGCGACCAAGGGCCTCAAGGAGTTCAAGGCGATCAAGGACCTCAAGGAGTCCAAGGCGATCAAGGACCTCAGGGAGTTCAAGGCGACCAAGGACCTCAGGGAGTCCAAGGCGATCAAGGACCTCAGGGAGTCCAAGGCGATCAAGGACCTCAAGGAGTTCAAGGTGACCAAGGACCTCAAGGAGTTCAAGGCGACCAAGGACCTCAAGGAGTTCAAGGCGTACAAGGTGACCAAGGCCCTCAGGGTGTTCAGGGCGTACAAGGCGACCAAGGACCTCAAGGCGTCCAAGGCGACCAAGGGCCTCAAGGAGTTCAAGGCGATCAAGGACCTCAAGGAGTCCAAGGCGATCAAGGACCTCAGGGAGTTCAAGGCGATCAAGGACCTCAGGGAGTTCAAGGCGACCAAGGACCTCAAGGAGTCCAAGGCGATCAAGGACCTCAAGGAGTTCAAGGCGACCAAGGACCTCAAGGAGTCCAAGGCGATCAAGGACCTCAGGGTGTTCAGGGCGTACAAGGAGACCAAGGACCTCAAGGAGTCCAAGGCGATCAAGGACCTCAGGGTGTTCAGGGCGTACAAGGAGACCAAGGACCTCAAGGAGTCCAAGGCGACCAAGGGCCTCAAGGAGTTCAAGGCGACCAAGGGCCTCAAGGAGTTCAAGGCGATCAAGGACCTCAAGGAGTCCAAGGAGACCAAGGACCTCAAGGAGTTCAAGGTGACCAAGGACCTCAAGGCGTCCAAGGCGACCAAGGGCCTCAAGGAGTTCAAGGAGTTCAAGGCGATCAAGGACCTCAAGGAGTCCAAGGCGATCAAGGACCTCAGGGTGTTCAAGGCGACCAAGGACCTCAGGGTGTTCAAGGACCTCAAGGTGTTCAAGGAGCCCAAGGCGACCAAGGACCTCAAGGAGTCCAAGGCGATCAAGGACCTCAGGGTGTTCAAGGATCGCAAGGCGATCAAGGACCTCAAGGAGTCCAAGGCGATCAAGGACCTCAAGGAGTCCAAGGCGACCAAGGGCCTCAAGGAGTTCAAGGTGACCAAGGACCTCAAGGAGTTCAAGGTGACCAAGGACCTCAAGGAGTCCAAGGCGATCAAGGACCTCAGGGAGTTCAAGGCGACCAAGGACCTCAAGGAGTCCAAGGCGATCAAGGACCTCAGGGAGTTCAAGGATCGCAAGGCGATCAAGGACCTCAGGGTGTTCAGGGCGTACAAGGAGACCAAGGACCTCAGGGAGTTCAAGGCGATCAAGGACCTCAAGGAGTTCAAGGTGACCAAGGACCTCAAGGAGTCCAAGGCGATCAAGGCCCTCAGGGTGTTCAAGGGGCACAAGGAGACCAAGGCCCTCAGGGTGTTCAGGGCGTACAAGGAGACCAAGGACCTCAAGGAGTTCAAGGCGACCAAGGACCTCAGGGTGTTCAAGGAGACCAAGGACCTCAAGGAGTCCAAGGACCGCAAGGAGTCCAAGGACCGCAAGGTGACCAAGGACCTCAGGGCGTTCAAGGACCACAAGGTGCTCAAGGCCCTCTAGGTCCACAAGGTGTTCAAGGCCCTCTAGGTGCTCAAGGCCCTCTAGGTCCACAAGGTGCTGCAGGCCCTCAAGGAGTTCAAGGACCACAAGGCGACCAAGGACCTGAAGGACCTCAAGGTGACCAAGGCCCTCAGGGTGTTCAAGGACCGCAAGGCGACCAAGGGCCTCAGGGTGTTCAAGGACCGCAAGGTGACCAAGGACCTCAAGGCATTCTGTAAGCTTAAGGTCAAGGTATATTTAGATGACTCAAAAGTTATTTATAACTTTTGGGTCCTTTTTTTGTCTTAAGTTAATGTTTGCAGTTCTGCTGTAACCAAAAAAACCTTTGTCGAAGTCTCATGGAAATGATTCAGAGAGACTTCGACAAAGGTATTGGAAAATAATTGTTGGCTAATATTCTAATCAGCCTTGTTGTAATTTACGGAAACACAACCACTTTCTCTTTGCAGGACGCAATAAATTTTCCATATTGAATACAAGTTTCTAATGAATCATTTGGCTCCATTGGCCACCATCGTATGGCTCCCCTGGGAGCTTTGGAGGCATAGGTTTCGATTTCTAATGGAATTCGACCTACAACCACAATTTCGATCTCCCTAAAGTTGTTTTCAATGCTCTTTTGGAGCGTCTTAATTAATTGGGTATGCTCTATTTCAGGGCAGGAATGGGGAATAGGGAACAATATCGAGAATCTTGAGGTATCTTCTTGAATAACGTGAGCAGATTTCCGGGCGGGATCATCCGTAGAAGTCTCCCATATACGACGATAAGGCAATAGTTCTGGTAAATCGAGCTCTTTCAATCTCATTTGGATCCTTTGAAAATAGCATCTATATAGTTCCCTTACAAGAACCTGAATCTGCTTATTTCTGAGAAATGTAGTGTTATTTCCATGTTCGTTACGATATTGGATATATATCAAATCGGGGATGTTTACAAATTTAGTACAAAGAAACGTCCGGACCAGCATATCGTAATCATCTGCTACCAGTAGTTCATTGCGATGGCCTCCGATCAGATGGTAACAGTCCCTCGTCCACGCACGGGGATGATTGGGTAAACCGACCAAATGTCGAATGGTTTTGCCATTAATGGTCGTATGTTTTTGTACATTTTGCCATCTGTTCATTTCATGCAGCCAGACTCGATAATGAACACTGTAACCAAAGCCACAATCCCAGCCATACCAATGTGCATGATTGCTCTCTGCATACACTTCAGCACAATCCCCATAAACAAAGCCGCAGTCAGGGTTTTGTTGAAATGCTTTGACGATTTTCTCCAGGCAGTCAGGTGTTAGCTCATCATCATGATCGACTTCTACTAAAATTTCCCCTGTACATAGACCTGCTGCAAACCTTTTGATAGCCCCTATATAGCCATTGCGGGAATCCTGGCGATATCTCCGCACACGGTGATCCTCTAAAGGGAGTAAATACTCTTTGTATGTCTCATCTTCATCACCGGAATCATCCACGATTACCCATTCCCAGTTCTTGTAGGTCTGCTTCAATAAAGATTGATAAGGTCGTTGAATTTTTTCTTTTGACCTGTAGCTGGCAGTAAACACGGATATTAAAGGTGTGTTTGAAGAAAAATGTGTTGGAGGAATCGTTCTATTCTCCGGAAGAGGATCTGTTGCCTTGAGCCAGCAGAAAAATAAATGCATAGGTTGAATTTCGTCTGGTGATTGGAAATGCAGCCAGCGTTTTTTTTCGTGACCAGACAACGCTTTTAGGGCTGGAAATTCTCCCCACTCTTCTCCGAGTGAGACGTAAACCCGAGGCTTTTGGAGGCTATAGTCTATAAGTGGTTGATCAGCCTCATACAAGTTTATTGTAATGTGATTTTCTTCCAATCTATCTATCAATTCTTTTACATGATCCTTTAAAACCTTCTTCGATACAAATAAATGAGTTGTCAGTAGCGGAGTGAAATTCAATGACATGATCATTCCCCTTTACCAGTTTCGAGCACCAACGAGAGAGAGGTGCCGATTCAGACGTAAGTTATTGTTTTTATTAAAATATCCATTTTCCTGGCATCATTTTATTTCCCAGTAATATATATGTATGTGTATGTGTTCGGGGATGTGAGGAAAATGCCAGCCCATATGAACATAGCGTATAAATCGTCTGAAACCTCCGGCGTAAGCATCTAAGCATAAGAGAAAGGTGGAGAAAGCGTGGAATGCCCATTAGTAAGTGTAGTTATACCTGCATATAACCGGCCGCATACACTAAAAATCGCCATCGACAGTGTATTGGAACAAACTTATCCGAACATCGAAATCATTATTTGTGATGACAGTACAACGAATGAAGTACAAGAAATGCTTGATTCTTATTTAGGTTCTTTCCCCAAAATTAAATACTATAAAAATGATAAAAATCTTTTTCTCGGAAATTGGCATAAATGTTTCGATTTGGCGTTAGGTGAATATATCAATTACTTGATGGATGACGATATGTTTCATAAAGAAAAAATAGCAAGGATGGTCTATTTTTTTGAAAATTTCGAAAACATCACACTGGTTACCTCATATCGGCAAACCATTAATGAGTCAGGGGCTATTCTCCCACCGCTCTATGCAACGGAAAAGTTATTCGAAGAAACAAGAATAATGGACGGAAGAATGTTGGCAAACGTTGCATTAACTCGCTGTTTAAATGTGATTGGTGAACCTACGACAGTGTTATTTAAAAAAACAGATCTTATCGAACGGTTTGGAGTATATAAAGGAAAACAGTATTCTCTTCTTAATGATTTAGCTTCCTGGTTGAACTTACTATCCAAAGGAAAAGTAGTTTATATTCCTGAAGCACTAAGCTATTTCCGAATACATCCCAATCAAAATAATCAAACACTTGGTCAAAATGCGTTCACGGAATGGTTAGATATTATGATTGCCGCAAGAGATGATGGATTTCTTGATACTAACGATTTGTTTAAAACTGCACTTCATTCTTATCAGGAACGAATAAGGGGTCGTCCACAATTTGTTGCAGATATCAAGCGAATTGAAATGATATTAAAAACATTGGAATCCTAGCTTGCTCATTCCATATGCGAAGGAGGCTGGCTCATGTTCGACATTCCCTTCTTACGGCCTAATTTAGTAAAAAAGGAACGATTTATTGCTAATTTTGAGAAAATAGAAGAGACCCGGATTTATTCCAATTATGGTCCCTTAAATAACCTGTTTGAAGAGCGGGTCATTGCGCAAATGTTTGATGGAATCGGTTCGGCTGTGACCGTCCATAACGCTACCATCGGCTTGATTTTGGCGATCGCTCAAAGCAAGCGACCGCAGGGAAAATATGCAGTTATGCCAAGTTTTACTTTTGCTGCCACCCCACTTGCTGCCGAGTGGTGCGGGCTGGAACCCTACTTCCTTGACATTGAACCGGAGAATTGGCAAATAAATAGGGAGCAGTTAGAGCAGGCAGTCAAGCTGCTGGGGGATGAGATTGCGGTAATCGTTCCTTATGCCACTTTCGGTACAGCCATTGATTTATCCGTATATAATAAGCTGCAGGAGCAGGGAATTCCGGTAGTCATTGATGCTGCTGCCAGTTTTGGAACTATGACTTCGGAGGAAGAAAACGCGCATTTTGGCAAAGGTTTCGGAGGAGCCGTCGTATATAGCTTTCATGCCACCAAATCCTTCGGTATTGGAGAGGGTGGCCTAGTATATAGTATGGATCAGGATCTCATCAAGCGGATTCGTCAGGCAGGAAATTTTGGTTTCTCCAGCAGCAGGGAGTCTGTCATCCAAGGTCTAAACAGTAAGATATCTGAGTATACCGCTGCTATCGCTTTAGCCACTCTTGATCATTTCAAGACTGTACGGGAGAATAGAAGGACTATCTACGAATATTATCTTCAAGAACTGCTCCAAGCAGACTTATTAGAAAGAGGATGGTCTATACAAAAAACGCAAGGATCGGTTGTTCATCAATTTATCCCTATTCTTAGTCCAGATTCACACACGAATCAAGAGGTCGTTAAGTTATTAGCCTCTAATTCAATAGAAGCCAGAACCTATTTTTCTCCGGCGTGCCATCAGCAAAAACAATTCCAAAGTTATCTCCATTCTACTCTTCATGTTACCGAGCATATTGCCAAACATATTGTCAGCCTGCCCTTGTGGGAGGAGCTGGACGAGATGATCGTTCGAAGAATTGTGAACGTTCTAGGGAACTTGGGAAGAAAGGCAAGCGGATGAGAAAAATCGTTATCTGGGGATCGGGCGGACATGCGAGGGAAGTCAACTGGTTATGTGAAGAGCTGGGAGTTCAAGTGACAGGTTTTTTAGACGAACGGCCTGAGACGAAAGGGCAGATCGTAAATGGCGTTCCTGTACTGGGAACGTTGAATGACATTGAAGCATTAAAATATGAGGTGGAGCTGATATGTGCGGGGGTGGGTGACCCGGCATTAAAGAAGCGATTCGTTCATCATACAATTCAAGCGGGATTTCGTATCGCAGCTCCGCTAATACATCCCCGTGTTCGCTTGTCTCGAAGAAACACCATTGGAGAAGGAAGCATGATCTTTGAAGGGGCTATCCTGACGGACAATATTAAAATCGGACAGCATGTAATTATCAATCGGAGTGTTAACGTGAGTCATGATGCGGTTATTGGCGATTATGTAACCATAGCCCCCGGCGTGAATCTGGCAGGTAACGTAACCATAGATGAAGGAGCCTATATCGGGGTCGGTGCCTCGGTACGAGAGAAATGTCACATCGGCTGTTGGTCTATGATAGGTGGAGGTGCCTTTGTTAAAGATGATATACCCAGCTTTACCATGGCTGCAGGTGTACCAGCAGTCGTTAAAAAACGACTTGATATGCCCTAAGCCTCCTTCCTTTGAACCAGAGCGCAATCAAATTCGTAGCAATATGCTTGGTAATGAAGTGATTTATCTGTCAAAAGGCCGTACCGGAAAAGGTCCTTATACCTGATCCGGCACGGCCTTATTATATTTTAAGCTAGACGAATATATTCCTTTTTAAGATGGATAAAATTAAAATTTATTTTTGATTATTTTTGTATTACTTATTTTCAAATTAAAACAAAAGTGTTATAGTCTCCATAAACAAAGAATAACCACTGTAATAAAGCCATTCAAAACAAAAACAGAACTTGGAGGTCTTTTTCCTATGGTACAAAGTCTGTGGATTTCTTCACAAGCATCTGAGCAGAAAAGCATGCTGGAACAGCTCGTATACCGTTCTAACCTGATTGGCACAGATAGGAGTGTGTGCAACTGGGGAGGCGGCAACACTTCGGTCAAAACGATGATACAAGATTTTCGTGGGCGTGAAGTAGAAGTGATGTACGTTAAGGGCAGCGGTTCCGATCTAGCAACAATGAAAGCGCATAACTTCACAGGGCTTCGTATGGAGGATATTCGTCCTTTATTTGAAAGGGAAGATATGTCTGACGAGGATATGGTGGCATATTTGGCGAACTGTATGATAGATGCCAAGCATCCACGGGCTTCAATTGAGACGCTATTGCATGCTTTTCTGCCTTTTAGACATGTCGATCATACACACCCGGACGCGATTATTAGTTTGTGTTGTGCGCACAACGGTAAGGAAATTGCTAAGGAAATTTTCGGTGACCGTTTTGTATGGGTGCCTTATATCCGTCCTGGCTTTAAGCTGTCGAAAATGATTGCCCAAGGTGTAATCGATCATCCACAAGCTGAATTGGTATTGATGGAAAAGCATGGTCTGGTTACGTGGGGAGAGACATCCGAAGCGGCTTATGCGAAAACAATCGAAATCATTCAAGAAGCAGAAAGCTATATTAAAGCTCGTCAAGAGGAAAAGCAGGCGTTTGGAGGCGCAAAATATAAAGCGCTTACTTCTGAAGAGCGCCGAAGCATTGCGTCCCAAGTTATGCCATCCGTCCGGGGTGCAGTCAGTGATGAGAAAAAGATGATCCTTACCTTTGATGACGCGGAGGATGTGTTGGAGTTTGTAAACGGCCGAGATTCTGCTCTTTTATCCCAGGTTGGGGCAGCGTGCCCGGATCATCTGGTTCATACCAAGATGAAGCCACTCTATGTAGATTGGACACCGAATGTGGAGGACGTAGAGGGCCTGAAAGTTAAGCTCGCTGAGGGTATAGCGGCCTATAAGGAGCAGTACCAAGCTTATTTCGAGCGTAATCGGCATGAGGGAGATGTTATGTTTGAGGCTGCGCCACGTGTAATTTTGATTCCGGGTGTCGGTATGATCAACACAGGAAAAAGCTGGAGCAACGCGCAGGTAAGCGGCGCCTTGTATCATCGTGCTATTGCTGTCATGCGAGGAGCAACGGCGTTAGGAGAGTTTGTTTCACTCAGCGAGAACGAGTCATATAACGTGGAATATTGGCCGCTGGAGCTTTATAAGCTGTCACTCGCACCAGCAGAAGCAGAATTTTCCCGTAAAATTGCGTTCATTACAGGCGGTGCGGGCGGAATTGGCAGTGCAACCGCACGTCGCTTGGTGGATGAAGGTGCACATGTCGTACTGGCAGATCTGAATCTGGAAGGCGCGCAAAAGGTAGCCGCAGAGATAAATAGCAGCTACGGAGAAAACCGTGCCATAGCCGTAAAAATGGATGTGACGCAGGAGGAGCAAATTCAGGCTGCCTATGCAGAAACGGCATTGACCTATGGCGGTGTAGATATCATCGTCAACAATGCAGGCCTTGCTACATCCAGTCCGTTCGATGAAACATCGTTAAAGGAATGGAATTTAAATGTGAATGTGCTGGGAACGGGTTATTTTCTGGTTGCACGAGAAGCGTTCAAGCTCATGAAGGAGCAGACACTTGGTGGTAGCATGGTGTTCGTCGGCTCCAAAAACTCGGTCTACGCAGGTAAAAATGTAACGGCATATAGCTCGGTCAAGGCGCTGGAAGCACATTTAGCCCGTTGTATTGCCGCAGAAGGCGGTGAATATGGCATCCGTGTGAACACCATTTTGCCGGATGCCATTCTGCAAGGCTCGGCAATTTGGAACTCCAATTGGCGCAACGAGCGCGCTACCGCCTACGGCATCGAGCCCGACCAGCTGGAGGAGCATTACCGCAAACGGACGACGCTGCTGGTCAACATTTATCCGCAGGATATCGCCGAGGGCATTGCCTTTTTCGCCTCATCCAAGGCAGAGAAAACGACAGGCTGTATGCTGACCATCGACGGTGGCGTCCCCGCAGCATTTACACGCTAGCCGAATTAAAATGAACCTATGCAGGCGATAGACTCATTTCAACGGCTCAACACTTAGGATTATAACGAACTAATTTAATGTACTAATCTAATGTACTAATCTATTTCACTAATCCAAGCCACATGACGATAGTTTCGAAGGGCTTATTAATTAGTTGAGAACACGTAAATAAGTTATATAACGCATTTACGTGTTCTCATCCTTTATATACACACTAACACTTTAAAAATAGAAGTGACTTTATGGGTGGTCAGCAGCGGAGCGATCGGAAGAACAATCCGCACGCGAAGCGGCCTCCCGTAACTCACTTTATTTTCCAAGGAGGAACCACGATGAGTGACAAAGCGTACGCCTTATTCGAGGAGCAACAGCAACAACGAGGCATTGACTTGGAGCAAGTAAAGGCAAAGTTGAAAGCGCTTAGCATAGAAACACCATCCTGGGGATATGGCGACTCAGGTACACGGTTTAAAGTCTATCAGAAAACAGGTGTGCCGCGTGATCCGTTCGAAAAGTTGGAGGATGCCGCGCAGGTTCATGCCGTGACAGGCCTATGTCCATCCGTTGCGATCCACATTCCGTGGGATACAGTAGACAATTACGGCAAGCTTCGCAGTCATGCCGAAAGCCTCGGTCTGCAGATTGGGGCAGTGAATCCCAATCTGTTTCAAGACGAGGACTACATGCTCGGCAGTGTCACGAATGTAGACCCGGTCATCCGCCGCAAAGCCATCAACCATTTGCTGGAATGCGTGGATATTGCGAAGGAAACGGGCTCTAACGATTTTAGCTTATGGTTCGCAGACGGAACGAATTATCCCGGTCAGGGGGACATTCGCAAGCGGAAAAATTGGATGCTGGAGGCGCTCAGTGAAATGTATAAGGCGTTAACGCCTGACATGCGTATGCTAATTGAATACAAGGCGTTTGAGCCTGCCTTTTATCATACGGATATTGCCGATTGGGGTATGGCGTACAATTTCGCAACCAAGTTGGGGCTGCAGGCACAGGTGCTGGTGGATACAGGGCATCATCTGCCGGGAGCCAACGTGGAGCATATTGTCGCGTTTCTAATTGATGAAAAGCGACTAGGTGGGTTCCATTTTAATAGCTATAAATATGCGGATGATGATCTGATTGTAGGTTCTGCCAATCCGTATGAGTTATTTTTGATCTTTTATCAGATTTTGAATGCGGCTCAGGATGTAGATGCGGATATTCGCCATACCGTCGATAAAATTGCTTATTTGATCGATCAGTCGCATAATATTGAACCCAAAATTCCTGCTATGATTCGCTCCGTGCTGAATGTGCAGACTCAATATGCAAAGGCACTCTTGATTAATCATGCAGAGGTGGAGGAAGCGGCGAGCCGCCAGGATGTGCTGGGTGCAGAGGATGCTGTGCGCCAAGCGTTTGAGTTTGATGTGGCGCCATTGCTCAGAGCGATCCGTGAAGAGCAAGGGTTACCAGCAGACCCGATGAAAGCCTACTTAGCGTCTGAGTATGGTACGCAGATTTTGCAAAGAGGCAAGGGTGGTGCAAGCTGGTGAGTATCCTCGCTTATGATTTGGGGGCAAGCAGCGGCAGGGTTCTACTCGGAGAATTGACAGATTCACGTATAGTGGTGGAGGAAATCCATCGCTTTTCGAATGATCCGGTCAAGGTTGGGGAACGTCTGCACTGGGATCTGTTGCGTCTGTATCACGAGGTTCAGCAAGGATTGCTCAAAGCCAAGCATATGGGAGTGAATCCGTCCAGTCTTGCGATTGACTCCTGGGCGGTCGATTTTGGATTAATTGGGGAAACCGGAGAATTACTGGGGAACCCTTATCATTATCGGGATTGGCATACCCACGGGGTGATGGAAGGAATACAGAGACGGCTGGGAAAAGAGTTCATTTTTCAGCGTACAGGCATTCAGTTTTTGACGTTTAATACGATTTATCAGCTGGCTGCTATGCGAAATGCGAGTTCTCCGTTGCTGGAGCAGGCAAAGCATTTCTTGATGATTCCAGATCTGCTGCGGTATTTTCTGACAGGTGAAATGTACAATGAGTTTTCGAATGCGACCAGCACGCAATTATATAATCCGTTGCAGCAAAAATGGGATGATGAGCTTTTGTCTGGAATCAATATTCCCCGTTCCTGGTTTGGTGAGGTACTGGAGCCAGGAAATGTTGCAGGAACTATCCGCTCGTCGGTCATGACCGATCTGGGCATTGGGGCGATTCCTGTAATTGCAGTAGCAGAGCACGATACGGGATCTGCTGTGGCTGCCGTGCCTGCGCTGGAGCGCTCGTTTGCGTACTTGAGCTGCGGAACATGGTCCCTGATGGGAACGGAAACGGCACAGCCTGTAATCAATGACGATACGCTTCGTTTTAATTTTACGAACGAAGGTGGGGTCGGTCGAACTTACAGGCTGCTTAAAAACATTATGGGCTTATGGATTTTACAGGAGGCGCGCAGAGAGTGGAAGCGGCAGGGATACTCCTATTCCTTCCCAGAACTGGTTCATATGGCAGAACAGGCTCCAGCATTCACTTCTTTGATTGACCCGGACGATGAACTGTTTCTGCATGCCGGGGATATGAAAACACGTATTCGCCAATATTGCCGTAACACCGGGCAGCCATTGCCCGAGACGCCGGGAGAAATCACGCGCTGTATTTTGGAGAGTCTGGCGTTAAAGTACCGTTACATTCTGGAGCTTACGGAGCAGGTGTCAGGACAACGGTTTAATGGTTTGCATATGGTCGGAGGAGGGATTCAAAATCGCTTGCTGTGCCAATGGACGGCCAATTCGATTCAAAAACCAGTGTGGGCGGGACCTGCAGAAGCGAGCGCAATCGGCAATCTTGCGGTACAATGGATGACACAGGGAAAGTTCGCCGATATATGGGAAGCACGCCGGGTCATCGCGGATTCTATTTCCGTGGAGGAATATGAACCTGCTGAGTCAGAAGCGTGGGAGGATGCCTACGGGCAATTCCGGCGGGTGGCGGGACTTTTTGTACATTAAAGATGTGGAGTGAGATTGCCATGCTGGTCGCAGAAAGATATGAGATGATTGTGCAGCTCGTTAATGAAAAAGGAAGCATACGGGTGTCCGAATTGAGTGAGTTGTGCAAAGTAACGGAGGAAACGATCCGCCGTGATCTGGACCGCCTGGAGCAGGCGGGACGACTGCGCCGTTCGCATGGGGGAGCGGTCAGTGTCAAAAACGAGCAGCCTGAAACGCCCTATGCGGTACGGGAAATTATGAACGCAGAGGAAAAGCGTAGGATTGCCGAAGAAGCGGTCAAGCAGATTCAGCCGAATGATCGTATTTTGCTGGATGCCAGCACAACCGCCTGGTATATGGCGTCAAGTTTACCGGATATTCCTTTGACAATATTAACAAATTCGATTCGGGTAGCTACAGAGCTGGCGGGTAAGGAAAAAATCGAGGTCATTTCGACGGGGGGGCAGTTGCTTCAACGCTCACTGTCATTTGTAGGCCCGCTCGCAGAGCGTTCACTAGAAACCTATTATGTGGATAAATTGTTTTTCTCCAGCCAGGGGGTTCATCTGGATCGCGGTATTAGCGAATCAAATGAACTGCAAGCTCGTTTGAAGCAGAAAATGGTCAGCATTGCAGACCGTGTGATTTTACTGGCGGATGCGAGCAAATTTGGGCAACAGGCGTTTACGCATGTCGTGAACCTGTCGCAGGTATCCGAGATTATTACGGATTCACGGTTGTCGGACCCGATTCGCAGTCAGTTGTCGGAGCTGTCGATTCCAGTTACGGTTGTGTAAAGCGGGGAGTTTCCAAGGTGAAGGCCGCTTTGCGTTTCATTTGATCTTACGATCGCTGTTGCAGTGGGATTCTTTGATGATGTAAAAAGTTATAAGCGAGAATCCCACTGCAAGCTTCTAAATTATCACTTCCCCGGATTTTTAGCATTGAGTAAAAAATCTGGGGGCAACAGCGATGGGAAGCACCATCTGACTGCGCAGTGGCACTATAGGTAACCTTTCAGTTATAAAGTAATAGCAATTCCATGGACGGAAGGGGTGTTCCGTATGAAGGTATCTTTATTTATTACCTGCCTGAGTGATGCGATTTATCCCAAGGTGGGGGAAGCGATGGCACGCTTGCTTGCCAGATATGGTGTTCAGCTGGATTTTCCGAAGGTGCAGACATGCTGCGGACAGCCGTCCTATAACAGCGGCTATTGGGATGAAACGAGGGCTGCGGCCAAAACGATTTTGAAAGCGTTTAACGACAGCGATTTTGTCGTATCTCCTTCCGGCTCTTGCACATATATGATTCATCATTACCCGGAGTTGTTTAAGGATGAACCCGAATGGCTCGATTCGGCACGGAGGCTGGAGCAAAAGACGTATGAGTTTACGCAATTTATGGTGCAGGTGCTTGGCGTGACCGATGTGGGCGCGTCTTTTCCGCATACGGTAACCTACCATCCGTCTTGCCATGGAACACGTTTGCTCGGCGTGAAGGAGGAACCGATGAAGCTGCTTGGCAGTGTAAAGGGGCTGCAATTAGTACCACTGCCCTTTGCTGAGGACTGCTGTGGCTTTGGCGGGACTTTCGCGGTGAAAATGCCAGATATTTCGGGAGCGATGGTGACTGAAAAAGTGGACCACATCAGGGAGACCGAAGCCGAGGTACTGGTCGGACTAGATATGGCTTGCTTGATGAACATTGCCGGAAATCTCCGGTATCGGCAAGAGCCAGTTCGGGTTATGCATCTGGCTGAGCTGCTGTACGAAGGGGTGAAGCACGCATGACCGCCGTACACTCACATTCCATGAACCAAAAGGTCAAAAAACGAGCAGAGCTGGCCCTCAATGATGATTTTCTGCGGAATGCAGTTCGTTTCACTACAGAGCGGCTGCGCAACGGCAAGCGGGTGGCTTCAGAGCAGCACGGAAATTGGGACGAATGGCGTGAGCGCGGGCGCCAAATTCGTCTGCATACCATTGCCCATCTGGACTATTACTTAAATCTATTTGTAGAAAATGCCCGTGCCAACGGAGTGCATATTCATTTTGCCGATACAGCAAACGATGCCGTACGTATTACACTGGATATTGCTGCGCATAGCCAAGCCCGTTCCGTCGTCAAATCCAAGTCAATGGTGTCGGAGGAGCTGCATTTGAATCAGGCGCTGGAGGGGGCGGATATCGAGACGATTGAAAGTGACCTCGGTGAATATATTATTCAACTGGCAGGAGAGCCCCCGTCTCATATCGTCATTCCGGCGATTCACAAAAACCGCTATCAGATTGCCGAACTGTTATCCAAAGAAGCAGGGGAGAAACTGTCCGCGGATACGACGATTTTGGCGGGCTTTGTCCGCAAAAAGCTACGCGAAAAGTTTCTGGAAGCGGATATTGGCATGACCGGGTGTAATTTTGCCATCGCCGAGACAGGCTCCATGGTCCTGTTTGAAAATGAAGGCAACGCACGAATGGTATCCACTTTGCCCAAAACGCAAATTACGTTGATGGGCATGGAACGGATTATTCCATCCTGGACGGATTTGGAGGTGATGGCTACATTACTGCCACGATCTGCTACCGGACAGAAGCTGACCATGTACATGTCTGGTATTTCAGGCCCCCGGCGCAGCCAGGATGCCGATGGGCCTGACGAAATGCACATCATCATCGTAGATAACGGACGTTCACTACAGCTAGGCAATCCCGAGTTTCAAGAGCTGTTGAATTGCATTCGCTGCGGGGCTTGCCTGAATGCCTGTCCGGTGTACCGACACATTGGAGGGCACGCGTATGGTGGGACATATAGTGGCCCTATCGGTGCAGTGCTTACGCCTGCCCTTCATGGCAACATCGAAGAGTGGAACGATATTGCAAGTGCGTCCAGTCTGTGTGGTGCGTGTTATGAAGCCTGTCCAGTCAAAATACCGCTGCATGATATGCTGGTATATTTGCGTAGACGCAAGGTGGAGGCGGGACAAGGAGATAAGCTGGAAACGGCAGGAATGAAAGGTTTTGCAACCGTGGTTTCCAGCTCGAAGCGATTCGCAGCGGCGATTCGGCTAGGGCAGATTGCCCAGAAAGCGGTCGTCCGTAAGGGCGAAATTACCCTTAAGCTGGGCCCGCTAAAGGGATGGAATACGTACCGTGTGGCTCCCTCTTTGGCGAAAAAATCCTTCCGTCAGCAATGGAACACGCTAGAGCATGAGCTGGAGCAGGAACGCAACGTGATGCAGCCGGATGTTCTCAGCCGAATGGAGAAGATTTTGGCAGATAGAAGTAAAGGAGGGACGCAGCATGAGTGAACAGAGTAATCCTTCTGCGCAAGCAAAAGCGGCCCATGAAACGTGGCTTCATCAAATGGAAGTTGAATCCCGTGCCAAGCAGGTACGCTTTATGGACGGCATCGCGACGCGGCTCAAGCGTCCACGACAAACGGAGCCGCCAGTTCAGCCGTTTCGCGGGGCACCTACATTTTGGCACGAATTCGAATGGAGCGCGGAGCGGCGCATCGAGGAGTTCACCGCCAACTTTACAAGTGTTGGCGGGCATGTCGTGCGACTGCCGGATTTGGAGCAGACCGCAGACTGGATCGCGCTCAAAGCGCGAGAGCTGGGAGCGGCCTATATCGTCCGGCAGAATGAGCCGGACCTGGATGCGCTCCAGCTGGAATCGGCGCTGCCGGAAGTCCGTTTATCGGTGTGGAACACCGATCCAGCCGAAGACTGGAAGGCCCGCGTCGCCGAGGCGGATATCGGCATCGTCATGGCCGATGAGGCCGCCGCCTACACCGGCTCGGTGGCGGTGCTATCCTCGCCGGAGAAAGGCCGTGCAGTCAGCCTTTTGCCAACTGCACTGATCATTCTTCTGCCAGTAGAGCGCTTGCGAACACGACTGGGCGAAATTCTAAACCGCTTTGACGAAGCCGGGCGTGAGCAACTGCCCGCAGGCATTCATTTTATTACTGGACCGAGCCGCTCGTCGGATATTGAAAATGATCTGACGATCGGTGTACATGGACCTGGCATCGTCTATACACTGTTGATTGGTTAGTTTGTAGATGGATTAGCAGGTAGACTGGCGGACCTTCAATTCAAAAGCAAGGGAGGCTGGCTCCAAAGGCTGCCCGTTCAATTGCTGATATAATGTACGGAACATTTCCTGTCCGATTCGCTGCAACGGGTTCGTAATATTGGTCAGTCCCATGGCGTCGGCTACCTGACTTTCGTCAGCTTCAAAGCCGACCACTGCCAAATCTCCTGGAACCTTCCAACCTTTACTACGAGCGGCTGAGATAATACCGCATGCCACCAAATCATTGGTTGTCATGATGGCATGGGGACGTTCCTTTAACGACTCCAGCTTGGCGAACGCTCGCATTCCGTCCTGCACCGTATGGATACCACTGAGCAGCCACTCCTCATTCACTGGTAGCTTCCTTGTCAAGAGCAGGTCATAATAGGCCTGGAGTCTTCTTTGGCTGTTTACGCTGTTTTTTCTGCCTACGGTGCAGGCGATTTTTTCAAATCCCAGCTCGGCCAAATGCTCTAAACCAATCCGAAATCCTTCATAATGATCGAGATAAATGGATGAAATCTCTTTATTTTTTAATGGCTCGCAGGTCACAATCGGCCCATACTTGGTGTAATGCCTCACAGCAGACCAATCCAGCATACGCCGTAAAATGACGATCCCGTCCACTTTTTTCTGCCTCAAAAGCTCTAACGCCGCGCTTTCTAAATCCTGATTTTCCTCCGTCTGGTAGATCAAAACCTGATAATCTTGCTCTTTACCCGCATTGGATACTCCCTTGATGATTTGCATGTAATAATTGTTAATCGTTGGGGTCATGATCCCAATAACCTTGGTACGGCCTACTTTCAACTGCACCGCATTAATATTTGGAATATAATCCAGTTCCCGAATGACTTCCATCACCCTGGTCCGCGTTGCTTCACTGACATATGGATGATGATTAAGCACCCGAGACACGGTACTTGTCGATACCCCCGCAATTTCAGCAATTCTTTTTATATTATGCATGACATTCAACTCCAAAAATTTAGTTCTTGACCTGGAATGCATCCCAGATTGTAGCATGAAAGCATAAAGCGTATGCAGCAATCCGGAATGCATTTGAGGGACATGGGTTCCGCATACTTCTTCACAAATTATAACCTACTTGGAGGAATGCAACATGGAACAGGCAAAAGGTTTTCCCAAGGACTTTCTATGGGGCGGGGCAGCCGCTGCCATGCAGATTGAAGGGGCTTACAACGTAGATGGAAGGGGGCTCTCGATTTCTGATGTATTTACCTTTGATCCAGCACTCGACAAAAGGCATTGGCTGGATCAGTGGCATATGATGACCCATGCGCAGGTCAAGGAAGCATTGGACCCAAACAGCACCAAAAATTATCCAAAACGTCGGGGAAATGATTTCTATCACCGTTATGAAGAAGATATTAATCTGCTGGCCGAAATGGGTTTTAAATGCTTCCGCACTTCCATTTCCTGGACACGTATTTTCCCGAATGGCGACGAGACAGAACCCAATGAGAAAGGGCTGCAATTCTATGACAAGGTTTTTGATGCCCTGCTGGCCAAAGGAATTGAACCTGTCATCTCGCTGACCCATTACGATATGCCTTTGTATCTTGTCACCGAATATGGTGGCTGGAAAAACCGGAAACTGATTGAATTTTTCGTCCGCTTTGCCGAGACTGTATTTACCCGTTACAAGGATAAAGTGAAGTACTGGATTACGTTTAACGAAATGAACTGTGTCAAACATCATCCGTTTGTCAGTGCGGGGATCATTGAAGAGAATCACCCGAATCTGGAGCAGGACAAGTATCAATCTGCCCATCATCAGTTTATAGCCAGCGCGCTGGCAGTCAAAGCCTGTCATGAGATTATACCAAACTCCCAGATTGGGTGTATGATCAGCTATCTGTTGCTTTATCCGAATACCTGCAATCCGGATGATGTGCTTGAATGCCAAAAGGAAGAACGAGTGTCCTTCTTTTTCAGTGATGTACAAGCTAGAGGGTATTATCCGTCCTATACCGCACGTATGTTCAAAGAAAAGGGCGTTGTTCTGCATAAAGAACCTGGCGACGATGAAATCTTGCGAGACAACCTCGTGGACTTCGTGTCCCTGAGCTACTATATGTCCAACAATGCCAGTGCCACTGCCGATCAGCATGCCAAAGCAAGTGGAAATCTGATCGGTGGCGTGAAAAATCCTTACCTGGAGCAGTCCGAGTGGGGATGGCAGATTGATCCTAAAGGATTACGTTATGCGCTCAATAACCTGTATGACCGCTATCAAAAGCCACTGTTCATCTCAGAAAACGGCGTGGGTGCGACAGATCAAATGAATCCTGACGGCACCATTAACGATGATTACCGTATCGACTATCTGAAAAAACATATCGAGCAAATGAGGGAAGCCATTGAGGATGGAGTGGACCTGTTCGGCTACACCGCCTGGGGTCCCATCGACATGATCAGTGCTTCGACCTCACAAGCATCCAAGAGATACGGCTTCGTCTACGTCGACCAGGATGATCTGGGCAACGGAACACTGAACCGCTACAAGAAAAAAAGCTTTAACTGGTATAAAAAAGTGATTGAATCGGGCGGAGAAGTGCTCTAAACGGAGGCGTATGATGCATGAAAGGCTTGAGCCTGCTCTTATGCCTGATCTGGGGCTTTAATTTTGTCATCATGAAATTGGGCAATGGAGCCTTTGAACCTGTTCAATTTGCGGCTCTCCGGTTTCTCACAGGGACGCTACTTCTGTTCGGAATTCTCATGTGGAAACGGGTTCCGAACCCTGACAGGAACACGATAAAATGGTATATACTCTGCGGGATTCTCCAGACTACCTATTTTAATATTGCGATTCAGATATCCCTGAACTACATTAATGCGGGCTTAACCTCCGTGCTTACGTACAGCATGCCGCTGTTTTTATCCATAATGGCTCATTTTATGATTTCAGGTGAGCGACTGAATACACGCAAAACGATTGGAATTGCTACAGGGGTCTTGGGGCTGTTATTTGCTATGGACATTCATTTGGGCGGCAATTTGTGGGCCATGCTGCTTGGGGTGAGTTCAGCGATTGCTTGGGCACTTTCGAACCTGATTATCAAGCTCAAGCTCCAGCATTGCGATAAAACCCAGTTCACGACCTGGCAGATGGCGTTCGGTGCGCTCGGATTGTTATTGTACTCCCTGTTGTTTGAGCGATGGGAGCCGAACTTTAGCGCCGCGTCGATCTTTTATATCTTATTTTCCGGCATTGTGGCGTCTGCTCTTGCATTCCTGCTGTGGACTCATATTCTCACTAGAATGGAAGCAAGTAAAGCTTCTGTTACGCTACTGCTGGTTCCTATCATCGGTGTCGTGTCCGGCTGGATCTTTCTTCACGAGGCACTCAAAGCGGCTACCTTGCTTGGCATTTTCTTAGTACTGGCGGGCATCTGGATTGTGAATCGTTCAGGGACTCCGAAGTCGCAGTAAGCGGATGGAAGGCTTTTTTAATAAAGGGTTGACAGAAAAAAAGAAACTCTATTATAATGAAGCCAAGAAAACGATTACAAAAATGAATCTCATAATTTTCAGGGTGTTACTATTTTAGGCATAACCTGAATGGAGTTCCGGTAAATGGGCGATAACGTCTATGAAGCGGTATTCTGTTCAGGTTTTTTAGTGTATGCACATTTTTTAACAGAGTCTCTTTAAAAAATGGCCTTCCAGTAAATAAAAGCAGGTGGTCGCATGATTTTGAAGAAAGCGCTTAACAACAATGTCGTTTTAGCAGAGGAAGAGGACGCCCAAGAGGTCATTGCGACAGGAAATGGAATCGCATTCAACCTGAAACCGGGGGATACCATCGATGAGCGAAAAATCACGAAGCTGTTTGTAGTCAAAACTCAGGATTTATCCGCGAAGCTGGCGGATTTGCTGAAAGATGTGAAGATGGAATGTATTGAAATCGCGGATGAAATCGTGGAGTATGCCAGACCGAGATTGGCTGGGGACATTAGTGACTATATTTACCTAGCCCTGATCGACCACATTTCATTCGCCATCCAACGGCATGAACGGGGAACACCGATTGAAAACCGGTTTCTATGGGAGATCAAGCGGTTTTATCGCGAAGAGTTCGCGATCGGAAAACATGCGCTGGAGATGATTCGTAACAGGATCAACATCAAGTTCGATGAGAATGAAGCCGGGTTTATTGCCCTGCATTTCGTCAACGCCCGCCTGGATAACCAGAAGCTTGATCTGACGCTAAAAACGTCAAAAGTCATCAAGGATATTATGGATATTGTAAAATACCACTTCAATGTCGAGATTGATGAAGATTCATGGAATTACAACCGATTTGTAACCCATCTTAAATTTTTTGCCCAGCGGCTTTTTGCCCACGAATCGGCAGACCCGCAGTACATGAATTTGTTCGAAGACCTGAAAATCAAATTTCCAGAAGAGCACAGATGTGTACAAAAAATAGGGGTGTATGTGAATAAGCAGTTTGAGCAGAAATTAACCAATGATGAAATGATGTATCTTATGATTCACATTTCCAGATTGGTCAACAGAACTGAAAACTAACAGGGTGTTACCATTCGTGGGCATTACCTGAGTGATTTCGATACTAAATTGCATTTTGGTATCGGTGATTACTCAGGTTTTTTTTATATCAACCAGAGAGCATTGGAGGCAGGCATTATGAGCAAACATGATGAAATAACGAAATTCATTGTAATTAATGTAGGCGGAGAAGAAAATATACGTGATCTGTACCATTGTATGACCCGTCTGAGATTTACACTTAAGGACAAGCAAAAAGCCAATAAACAGGCTTTGGAAAATTCCGACGGTGTCATTTCGGTGATAGAAAGTGGAGGGCAGTACCAGGTGGTGATCGGCAATCATGTTAACGAGGTTTATGATACGATTGCGAAAAACTATAACCTTCAGGTAAAAAGCGGCAACGAAAAGAAAGAGGATAATGCAAAGGAAGGTAATTTCATCAGTCGTGCTTTTACCGTCATGAGCTCTATCTTCCAGCCGATTGTACCTGCTTTGGCTGGTGCAGGGATGCTGAAAGCTATCCTGGTTATTCTTACACAGTTAGAGTGGTTGGATAGTGCCTCTAGTACCTATGCTATCCTTGCTGCCGCAGGCAATGGCGTATTTTTCTTCCTGCCACTGATGTTAGCATTTTCAGCTTCGAGAACATTCAAGACCCAGCCTATCGTATCTGCTGCCATTATGGCCGCTCTGCTGGAGCCTAACTTCACCAAGTTGATGGAAAACACGGGGGATATTGCTTCCTTTATCCACATTCCCGTTGTCCTGATGAGTTATACGACATCCATTATTCCAGCAATTTTAGCCATTTGGCTGTATTCATATCTGGAACGGTTTTTGAAGCGGGTGGTTCCGAAAAGCATTGAATTATTTATGGTCCCGCTTGTTTCCTTATTAATTATGGTTCCGCTTACCGCTATTGTGATCGGTCCACTGGGAGTGTACACCGGTAAAGGTATTGCGGATGGTATTGAATTTTTGAGTACGCAAAGCGGTCTCTTGACTGGGGCCATTCTGGGAGGCGGCTGGACCTTCCTGGTGATGTTTGGTTTACACTGGGGGATTGCACCTGCGATGATCAACAATCTTTCCCTCAAAGGGTTTGATACGATCCGACCCATGATGGCTTCTGCGACCTTCGCCCAATCGGGTGTCGCTCTTGGGGTCTTTCTGAAAGCCAAGGACAAAAAGCTGAAAGCTTACGCACTGTCATCTATTTTCCCTTCACTGTTCGCAGGTATTACAGAACCTATCGTTTACGGACTGTCCGTGAAGCTGAAAAGACCAATGATTGCCGCCGTCATCGGGGGAATGATCGGAGGGGCCATTGCCGGACATTTCCAGGCGACCGTGCTTGCTTATGTGTTCCCGGCAATAACAACTATTCCGGCATTCTTTACGAATACAATTGCTTTTTATTTGATTAGTATCATCATTTCATTTGTGGTTACTACCGTATTGACTTATATTCTGGGCTTTAATGAAGGAAACGGGGCAACGGATGCGGAGACAGGAAAGACGGAAGCAGAAAAATCCGAGCCTGCCTTACAAACTGAACCTGGACATACCGAAGTCACCGAGAATGTCTATGCGCCTATCCATGGCCAAATTGTTCCGCTTCATGAGGTGCCTGATCCTGCGTTCTCTACAGAAGCGATGGGTCAAGGAATAGCCATTCTACCGAGTGAAGGAAAGGTATATTCACCGGTTTCCGGGGTTGTCTCGCTCGTATTTCGAACCGGCCATGCGATAGCCATCACCTCAGATAACCATCTGGATCTGTTAATTCATGTGGGACTAGATACGGTTAAGCTAAAAGGCAACTATTTCACGAAGCATGTAGAACAAGGGCAACGGATTGAACGAGGCGATTTGCTGCTTGAATTTGATATTCCGAAAATCCAGGCAGCCGGTTATGACCTGACCACTCCAATTATTGTTACCAACAGCACTGCTAACCAAAAGGTTACCCAGACACAGCAAAAATCCGTAGATTTGCAAAGTATTTTGCTCACCGTACATTAAATAAAGGAGGAAATGAATTATGACAGCACAAATAGCCAAAAGTTTTCCTGAGCATTTTCTATGGGGTGGTGCTATAGCAGCGAATCAGGCTGAAGGGGCATGGAACGAGGATGGTAAAGGGCCAGCAATCAGCGATGCATTTCGGGGAGGAATAGTAGGCGGGACGTTTGATGATACGATTGATGAAAACAAGTACTATGCCAGCCATGAAGCGATTGATTTTTACCATCGTTATAAAGAAGATATCGCCCTGTTCGCCGAAATGGGCATGAAATGCTTTCGGACTTCCATTGCATGGTCCCGAATCTTTCCGAATGGGGACGATGCCGAGCCAAATGAAAAAGGGCTGCAATTTTACGACGATCTGTTTGATGAGCTACTGAAGTATGGAATTGAGCCGGTCATCACCATTTCTCACTTTGAGCTGCCTCTGAATCTGATTCGCAAATACGAAGGCTGGAAAAGCCGCGAGCTGATTGGATTCTACGTAAAGTATGCGGAAGTTGTCTTCAAACGTTATAAAAACAAAGTGAAATATTGGATGAACTTCAACGAAATCAACCATTTCCATACCATTCCTTTGGCGGCAGGAGGCATTGTTGTTCAAGACGATGAGCACAAGCTGCCGACCATTTATCAGGCTAGTCACCATGTTTTCGTTGCCAGCGCCCTGGCTACTAGACTGTGTCATGAAATTATCCCAGGAGCGATGATGGGCGCTATGTTATCCCTGAGTCCGATCTATCCGAATACCTGTAATCCGGACGATGTGTTTGAAGCCTATGAGCTGAGAAGAAGATCCTTATTTTATTCGGATGTGATCCTTAGAGGCTATTATCCAAGCTATGCCAAAAGGATCTGGAAAGAGCATACCATCATGGTCCAAATGGAGCCCGGAGATGAACAATTACTGCGAGAGCATACAGCTGATTATTTAGGATTTAGCTATTATCGAAGTACGACACATAAAGCAGGTATGCCCATCTTGGGCAACACAGGGGGAATTATGGGACTCGACAATCCCTATTTGGAAAAAACGCCATGGGGATGGCCAATTGACCCGAAGGGCTTCCGCTATGTGTGTAATGAGATGTACGACCGATATCAGAAACCTCTGTTTGTTGTAGAGAACGGCTACGGCAGTCATGATGAAATTTTGGAAGACGGTTCAATTCATGATCCCGAGCGGGTAGACTATCTGAACAAGCATCTGATCCAGCTGCATGAAGCTATTGAGGATGGCTGCGAAGTGCTCGGCTATACCTGGTGGGGTCCAATCGACATTGTCAGTGCGGGAACGGGAGAAATGAAAAAAAGGTACGGCTTTATCTATGTAGACAAAAACAACGATGGTACGGGTACGCTGGAAAGAAGAAAAAAGAACAGCTTCTACTGGTACCAAAAGATTATTGAATCCAATGGGGAAGTATTGTTTGAACAAAATAAAGGAATATAGTCCTGTATTAAATAAAAGTCAGAAACGAACCGGCCAGAGATACGATCTTTGGCTGGTTCGTTTGTTTATGTGTAGGAGTAGAGGGGAAAACGGGTTTCAAAATCTGTTTGTCTGCGATTGCTCCTAACCGAAATGCGGCCATCATGCAGCTCAGTAATACTTTTTGTAATCGCAAGGCCCAGTCCGGTGCCTCCGGTTTCCTTGGAACGTGATTTGTCCACCCGGTAAAACCGCTCAAACAAGTGCGGGACATCTTCCGCAGGAATTGGGGTGCCGTAGTTGGTGCAGATTACCACCGCCTCGTCGTCTTCGCGTCCTATGGTGATATCGAGGCGTTTGCCGTCTTTTCCGTATCGAATAGCGTTGGAAAACAAATTTTCATACAGGCGTACCAGCTCGTCGGTATCGACTAGAATCCGAACAGGCTCGACGATTCGGACACGGTAGGACATGTCCGCCTGTTCCAGCGAGGGTACAAATTCCTCAGCAAGCTGAGTGAGCAATTTGCCGAGATCTACAGGCTCCAGCTCCAGTGGCAGACTGCCACCGCTCACACGCGTGTATTCAAACAGCTCGTCGATCAGCTTTTTTAGCGTCAATGACTTCTTATAAGCAATGTTCACATAATAGCGCAGCTCAATTTCATCCCGATAGCGGTCGGTTTCAATATATTCCAAAAAACCGATCACGGATGTTAGCGGGGTACGAAGATCATGAGATACGCCGGTGATCAGGTCGTTTTTGGCTTTGGCGGAAGCCCGTTCTTCTTCCAGTGAGAGACGGAGCTTGTCCGCCATGGTGTTCATATTTTTCGCCAAGGTACCCAGCTCGTCCGCTGAAGAAACAGGAATCGTATAGGACAGGTCTCCGTCAGCAAACTCCTGCATCCCCGTCGTAATTTCGCGAAGGTAGCCAATCGTATTTTTGGTAAAAAGGAAAAAGAAATAAATATATGTAGGTAGCCCGCCTACCAGCATGATCAGTGGGGACCCAATGTGATTTATGGTCCAGCCAACCAGACGGGTGCCAAAAAAAGAACGGGAAGGGTTCAGCCATAGCAGCAAGGATGCTCCATAATCTGCTTATAAAAGCGGCTTAAGAGCTGTCGTCCCATCGGACGATCCTTGTAGTTGTAGAACAGCACCATGCTGCTAAGCGCGATAAATACAGGGGTTCCATACTTCATCAACACATTGAGCGCATTGTATACAACATAAAGACTGGAATTTGTAAGCTGAACTGTTGCATAAGAAGTGGCATGTACCATTAAGACGGCTAAAATCGCCATGGCTCTGACCAACTGCAATTCGGGAATTTTTTCTTTGGTCTTAGGCTTCATAAGCTTCATTTCCTTTCAGGAGTGAACTGTATCTTGTTGAACTCTTTCTATTAAAAGATAAAGTTCTTAACAACCTGAAAGGAACGACTTAAGAAACGCTTATGAAATTCTTAACTTTTGTTAAGAATTGAGGATTTTGCAAAAATTCCATAAGCGACTTCCAATGAACAAGATATAGATCGAAATGGTTTAGTTCGTCTATATATTGCACTTCGGAGCGACTGGAATCGAATTTTGCAAAATCCTGAATTAAAAAGAACTTCCATAGGGCTCAAAATGAGCAGCTTGGAAGTTCTTTTTAATACTCATGTTCATTCGTTATTTGCAACGTTTGATAGGTGCGCGTCTGATTTGTCCACGAATGGCACCGTTCGGATGACGGATCGTGTGGACATTGACGTAGGCGTTGCCCTCTCTAATTTGGCATACCAAATCATTAATGGTTCTGCCTCTGAGCGGACCGGTAAGATCAAATGCACGAAGCACGCCAGTAACGACCCCTCTTTTTACGGTGATTCCAAACTTCGAAGGGCCAAACAGTGTAGCAACAACAGGTCCGTTTTCACCTCTTCGTCCCAGATGAATGTGCGCATCGGTTACCCGTGAAATATTGCGCACAGTCAGTTCGAAGCTTAATTGTTGGCTAGCTTGACGGTAACGAAATTCGGCGGTTCCTGTCGCATTTGTTCTGACAGGAGGCACTTCATTAGCCCCCCTTAAAATGGCTCTAAACTTATTAGACATGACATCCCTCCTTTCCCAGTGTTGGTTTAGTGTATTCACAGGGCCAGAGAAAGGGCTGCACATTCGCCTATTCATCCAAAGTTGTGTGTTTTACAAGTTATTCAGTCCAAGCACAAAACAAACTTTTTCATAGTCTAATAGTATCTGGTAGAGAGAGGGGGAAAAACCATGGGAACATTTATTGATGGAAGAACATCTCAAAATGCCTCATTTGCAAACTCTATTGCCATTCCGATCACCGTTTTAAATACGCCTCAATTGTTCGGGCAGATCGGATTAAACACACTGGGAGCTACAGGTACGGCACGGGTTCTGCTTAAAGGAACCATATCAGTTCAACTTCCGCTTGCTTTAATCGGAATTACGATCACCATAGTAAGAGGTACCTTGCCAACCGATCCTCTCGTTTATTCGGCAACGTCTACGTTCAGCTTAAGTATAACGGCTCCGCAGGTCATCACGTTCTCCGCAGATGATTTTAATCCGCCGATTACGCCACAACTGGTGTACACCGCTTTTGTTTCTTCGAACCTGCTGGGTACAGTACGAGTAGGCCCAGAGAGCTTTGACGGTATTCTGGTTGCGGATTAATGCAGTAATTTTGAATTAACGAAATTTTGATTCATAAAGCTTCGCAGTTGTATCTGCGAAGCTTTTTTGAGTACATACATATACATATAGTGGATCAAGCCCACTATGCAGACTGACAGTACAAGTTACAGCTTAATGAATAAGCTACTCTTCTTCTGCATAGGTAATTAAATAGGTACAACCCTGTATCTATGTGGTGAATTTATTGTATGCGCTTACAATTAAGTTTGAAAAATCCTTTTTTGTGCAATCTAAAATTTGAAGGAGGAATGAAGAATGAAGTGGAAAAAAGGATTGACCGGTATGCTTTTAGCTGCTTTTTTATGTGGTGCACCGGGTTTGGGCATAGCTACCCCGGCACATGCATCCACTGGCGAGTACAAGTTTGATTTTGGTGGAGGTACGGTCGAAACGGGTTATACTGGAGTGAGCGCTTCGCTGTCCTATGACTCAGCACGTGGCTATGGCTTTCGTACCCCTGAGAATATGCGTAATGTCAGTGCTTCGGGGACTGGAGTGGCAAGTGATGCGGTACGGTTCCTGGCTACAGGTACGAAAAGCGAGAATACTTTTGACGTTGATCTTCCTCCTGGTTTGTATGAGGTGTCGGTTACTTTAGGAGATACCTCTCGTTCGAGTATTGCGGCTGAAGGGGTGTATCAGGTCATTAATATGACAGGAAATGGGGCCAAGGATCACTTTCAAATTCCAGTGACAGACGGACAGCTAAATCTGCTGGTTACTGAAGGCAAAGAGGGCGCGGTCTTCACACTCAGTGCATTGGAAATCAGGCAATTATCTAGCAATCCGGTTACGAATCGAACGATTTATATCGGTGGGGATTCTACTGTATGTAACTATTATCCGCTAGATAGCAGCGTGCAGGCGGGATGGGGTCAACTGCTGCCAGAGTTTGTGAACACGAATACTTTTCAAATTCGCAACATGGCGTCAGGAGGTCAGATCGCTAGAGGTTTCCATCAGGACGGTCAGTTGGAGGCCATCGTCCAATATATCAAGCCGGGGGATTATTTTATTCTCCAATTGGGCATTAATGACACCAATCCAAAGCATAATGAAAGCGAAGCGGAGTTTAAGGACTGGATGCGGGATATGATCCGGCAGGTTAAGGCTAAGGGGGCGACAGTCATCCTGTCAACACCGCAAGGTCGAGCCACTGACTTTAATGCCAACAATGTACACAACGCAGAAAAAAGATGGTATAGAAGCGCTATTTTGGCGCTGGCTCAAGAGGAACAAACGCCTTTGGTCGATCTGAATGTTCTTAGCTCAGCTTATTTCACTTCTATTGGCAAGGAGGCTACGCTGGCCTTGTATATGAACGGTGACGCGCTTCATCCGAACTATGCGGGTGCAAGGGAACTGGCGCGATTGGTAGCGCAGGATTTAAAAAGACAGGGTCTGAGCGGATTCTGAATTTAAAAGTTGGTTTTTCCCCTGTTTCTTACATTTGTAGGAGCAGGGGTTTTTGGCTTCTGTTCAGGGTGCTATAATAATAGAAAAAGCAATAGTAATGCGGAGGAATTAGAACATGCAGCCTTTCACTGCCCGTGTGCTTCAAATTATATTGCTGATCCCTGAGGGAAAAGTAATGACTTACGGTCAAATTGCGGCAGAGGCCGGAAGCCCAAGAGGTGCCAGGCAGGTGGTGCGAATTTTGCATACACTGAGCCAAAAACACCGGCTCCCTTGGCATAGAGTAGTCAACCGATTGGGGGAGATTGCTTTGCAGGAGGATGAGTCCGCATCCCTGCAGCGTCTGTATTTGGAGGAGGAAGGCATACGTTTTAATGAAAGCGGGCGTATCCCACTGGATAAATATCTTTATGATCCGCAGGCGGAGATGGAGGAATAGGCGATAAATAAGTTATGGCGGTTTTAGATTTGATTATCACAAAAGATCCGGGACAAATCAATTGTCGATTTGTCCCGGATCTTTTTAATCTAGCAATCTAAGCAGATAACTAGAAGTAATCTGTAATTTATAGCATAAGATTCACTTGTCATTTTATCCGATAAGATGCTGCTGATCCCGTTGGGCAAGGTAAAAAGAAATACTGTTCATCAGCGGTATATCGTTATTTTTCCGGGCTTCCCGGATTAGTTGTTTCTTTTTTTGTTCTGATTCACGTAAAAAGCGGGTCATCCACAAATCAGACGGTTCGTTAGTGGTTGTCATGCGAGTTTCTTTTATCATCTATTAACCCTCCCAGTGAGCGGCTGTTATTCTTTCTCTAGTATATGTTCCAAACCTTAATAGATGCTGTTGGTTTCCTTAAAATTAGCTGAAAATTAGGTAAAGTTCAGGTAAAAACAGGTTAAATCTATATCTGATTGAACGAAAAGTAGTTTACAACGAGTAATCTGGAAGTAAAGGTTACAAAAATGTATTGTTTTGACACCTTGTACCAACATAAACCTGAAAGTACAATTAGATTGCGAATAGATAGTGGAAATTTATGTCGAAAAGGATTGAAATGATTCGAAGAATGCACCGAAAGGGGAGAGATTCATCTATGAAGCAAAAAGCGGCTGCCGTGCTGCTTGTGTTGTCCTTATCATCAGGCTTGGTCTCCACTGTACAGGCTGACAGTTCATCAGGAAGTACAGCAGCAAGTACAGCAGCAAGTACAGCAGCAAGTACGTCAGTTACTTCAACTGCTGCGGCTACATCGAAGACATCATCCGTAACAGGTCAGGTTTTGCCTACACTGACGCTCAAGCAGGCCGCGGAATGGGCACAAACAAACAGTTACAATACGCGTACCGCCGAACGGGACGTAGAGCGTCACAGAATGGAACTAAAAAATGCAGAAAAGGATCTGGGGAATGCATTTGTTGATTTTATAGACGGCGAATATGTTGATGATAATACCTCTTGGAGAAGTTATAACTCTTCGACGCTATCTTATCTAGCCAGCAAAAAGCAGGCGCAGTTCGCCAAAGACCAGATTTATTTTAATGTGATGAAAAGCTACCAAAGTGTGTTTGTAGCAGAAAACCAGGTGAAAAATGATCTGGAAGCGCTTGAAATTGCTCAAGCGGAGGAAAAGATTGCACTTGCCAAATTTGCGCGCGGCAAGCTGTCTGAGTATGCAAAAAACGAGAGTACACAGGCCAGAAGTCAGGCTCAGCAAACAGTAGAGCAGGGGAAAATTGCGTTACAAAAATCCAGAGATGCTCTGAACTTCCTTATGGGACAGCCTAATGGAACAGCTTATGAATTGGTTGATCGACCCGTGTACAAGGAACCAAAAAAACTGGATATCGAATTACATATACAACAGCTGACAGACATGAATCCGAATTTATGGAAGCTGGAGGATAGTATCAAAACTTCGGAGCTCAATGTGAGATACTTCGATTTTAACAGCGGCGCAGGTGCTTACGATCTAGCTAAAATGGATGTCGATACAGCCAAAGAGGAGCTAGCCAAAGGTCAAAAGGATTTTGCCGAATCACTCCGCAATTTGTATGCCACGGTTAAGGAAAACCAAAAGAAATACGTACAACTGGAAGAAAGCTTGCGTACGGCAAAAGAGGCCTTGGAGTTATCACGCAAAAAGTGGGCCAGAGGTCTAATTATCGAGACGGAGTTGAAAAATAATCAGCTAAAAGTGAACCAGATTGAACGGCAAATGGAAGAGCTGGCGATCGAGTTGGATCAAAATGAGTATACGTTGAACAAGCCATGGAGCACATAGGGAGGAAAAGGCGTTGGCAGAAACGGTTTTAAATGATGCTTTAATCAAGTTACGGAAAAAACGGAGAAAAAAGTGGATATGGACTGCAATTGTTCTACTGGTTGTAGGTGGAGGCGGAGCGGCAGTATATCTGAATCTGCCCAAGGAGCAGGAGGCACCTTTAGTTCAGGATGAGACGCTTAAAGTAGAGCGCGGCGATGTGAGTGAGAAGCTGGACACGTCAGGCACTGTGCAAGCATCCAAGGAAGTGAAGTTAAACTTCACGAGTGCAGGTGATAACAAGCTGGCAGCGGTAAATGTGAAAGCCGGGGACAAGGTGAAAAAAGGACAGGTGCTGGCTCTTCTGGACAGTTCAGAAATTAAAATGCAAATTCAGACTGCGTCTGATACTTTGGAAATATCCAAAGCCAAGCTGGCTGAATTAGAAAAAGGTCCGAAGGCAGAGGATATTGAAATTCAGAAGACAAATGTACTTCGGGCCAAAATGGCTATCGATACAGCGCAAGAATCATTTGAATTGGAAGAAGCCGAAAGTCAGAAGAAAACTTCCCAAAAGCAGTTGGAACAGGCGCGAAAGGCATATGAAGACCAAAAGTTTTTACATGATGCCGGGGCGGTGTCCAACAGTGAATTGGAGCAGGCAGAGCAAGCACTGGATAAAGCACAGACGGACTATGATGGTCTGGATCTGCAGTTCCGCAAAATCATGTCGCAAAAACGTCGCACCATTTCAGAAGCTGAAATCGGATATCGTACGGCAATGGCAGAGCTTCGCAAAATTCAGGTTCCTGCTGATGCATCCAATATTCAAGCCTCACGGATAGAGGTTCGAAGACAGGCGACGGAACTGGAGCAGAAGAAAAATGAATTAAACAAGCTTCAGGTCACAGCACCTTGGGACGGAGTGATCTTGAAGGTGAACGGGGATGTCGGGACCAGTCCGACCGCTCCATTCATTGTCATGAATAACTCGGATTCCAACGATCTTAAGGTAGTTGTAAAGGTAAGTCAGACCGACATTGTCAAAGTAAAGAAGGGTCTTCCAGCCGTGTTGACTACCAATGCCTATCCGGGTGAATCTTTTCCAGGGAAGGTGCAATTCGTCTCACCGGAAGCCTCTACGGATGAAGGGATGACGACGTATCTGATGGAACTGTCTGTCCATGATCCGAAAGGCAAGCTCAAAACGGGCATGATTATGAATGTGGCCGTTATTTTGGGAGTACACAAAAATGTACTGTTCGTACCTGCGACTGCGCTGAGATCCGAAGGGGGACAGGATGGCGTGTATGTTTCCGCTAATAATGCTGCAAATCCAGGGGCGCGCACTTTCAAGCCCGTAGAACTCGGATTTTATACGCCGGATCGAGTCGAACTCAAGTCAGGTGTAAAGGAGGGTGACACGCTTATTGTGCCTGCTCCTGAACCTCCGCCGGACCCTTCCGCTATGGGCGGCATGCAGGGAGGCTTTTAAACGGGTATGAGATACGTCATTCAGATTGAGGATTTAAAAAAAGTGTACCAGGTCGGAGATCAGGAAATTCATGCCCTGCGAGAGGTACAACTTGATATTGCTGACGGTGATTTTGTTGCGATCATGGGACCGTCTGGATCAGGCAAGTCCACGATGATGAATGTCATCGGCTGTCTGGATTTACCTACATCGGGACAATTTTATTTGGACGGCTATTCGATATTAGATGCCCGCGAGGATGAACTGGCTATTATACGTAATCAGAAAATCGGATTTGTATTTCAAAAATTCCATTTGCTCCCGCGAGCAACGGCTTTGGAGAATGTGGAACTGCCTATGATCTATGCGGGTATTTCTGCCAAGGAGCGTCGTTTGCGGGCAGTGGAGGCCCTCACTAGCGTAGGTCTAGGCGATCGGATGAACAATAGGCCGAACGAATTGTCAGGCGGTCAGCAGCAGCGGGTATCCATTGCGCGCGCACTTGTGAACAATCCGGTTATTCTCTTGGCGGATGAACCGACAGGCGCATTGGACTCCAAAACAAGTGTTGAAATAATGGGGATTTTTCAGCGTCTGAATGATCAGGGGAAAACGGTTGTATTGGTTACTCATGATCAGGAGGTTGCGGAATACGCCAAGCGTCTGATTCATTTTCGGGATGGGCGGATTGAAGAGGATCAGCCTGTTGGGAAACGAAGAATGGCGGCAGAGGAAGTGAAGGCATGAAGTTTAAGGAAATTATCCGTGTATCGCTCAACAGTTTGCGAACCAATATGCTGCGATCTTTGCTGACCATGGTGGGCATTATTATCGGAGTGGCCGCTGTGATTATGATTGTAGCCATCGGTAAAGGATCGACGGCTACGATTACATCTCAGATCAACAGTATGGGAAATAATCTGCTGATGATCTATCCTTATGCTCCATATGATGGCTCCAGCTCCATGTCGTTCAGTCAGACGAAAGGGATATCTCTGGAAGATATCGATGCGATAGAGCAGCAAAAAGCAGTAGCAGAGGTAGCACCAAGTGCCATGACCAATGCAGATATTACGTGGAGTCGCAATAAGGTCAGCGGGCAAATTGAGGGGACTTCGCTGGCATTCGTTCATGTGAGAAAGCTGTCACTAGCTCAAGGCAGGTCGTTTACCCACTATGAAGTGGATAAACAAATGAATGTGGCTGTGCTTGGGAGTGATGCGGCCCGTAATATTTTTGGTCCGGATGCCTCCAGAGCGGTCGGTGAGACGATCATGATCAAACAGCTTCCTTTTAAGGTGGTTGGTGTGCTGGCAAATTCCAATTCCAATATGAGTAACAGTGGTCAGCAGGTATATGTACCGATTACAACGGGGATGGAACGGCTAGGCAATATGAGTATTCAGCAGGTGAACGCCTCCGCAACAACAGAGGAGAAGATTAGTCAGGCAAGTGCTGAAATTCGGCAGGTGTTACGTGTCAGACATGAGCTAAAGCCATCAGAGGGTGATGATTTTCAGATCATGACCCAGACGGAAATCTTAAAAACAGTGTCCGGGGTTGATCGGATTATGAATATGTTGCTGGCCGGTGTAGCTGCAATTGCGCTTGGCGTTGGTGGTGTCGGCATTATGAATATTATGCTGGTGTCCGTCACGGAACGCACAAGGGAGATCGGGATTCGCAAAGCGATTGGTGCGCAGCGCAGTGATATTATGCTGCAGTTTGTGGCAGAGGCTGTTTTTCTCAGTCTGATGGGTGGACTGGTTGGCGTAATGGTGGGTCTCGGAGGTGCAAAGCTGCTCGAGAAATTCGTCCAAATGCCGATTGTGTATTCGATAGAGCCCGTGCTGTACTCTTTTCTGTGCTGTATGGCAGTCGGGGTATTGTTCGGAGTATATCCGGCGCGGAAGGCGTCGAAGCTGCGTCCAATTGATGCTTTAAGATACGAATAAGGGAGCGGGTACTTTGCCTTACTCGAAAGAGCAGGGTGCAAAGTACCCGTTTTTCATGTTAAATAAGTGTTTTAAATGATAAAAAGACATGAATAACCGCCTTAATTTTATATATGTGATGTTTTATATGATTTTTAAGGTTGATTTATTGTTATATATGACGTATTATATTCAATATTAGATCGCAAGAAAAAAGGAGGGACGTTCATCATCGACCTTACGGCAAGACAAGTAGAAATTTTAAACATCGTACAAAAGCATGCCCCGATTACCGGGGATCAGATTGCGGAAATGCTTAATCTCAGCAAGGCGACCATTCGGACCGACCTATCCAAATTGGGCATTCTGAATTACATAGATGCAAAGCCCAAGGTCGGATATTTTGTTGGTAAGCGGGGTACGCCGAACCGGGAGGAAAAATTCCGGCTGTTGCAAATGAAGGTCGGCGATCTTCATGGAGTTCCAGTCATCGTACGAGAAACAACAACGATTCAGGAAGCTGTCGTAGCTCTCTTTTTGGAAAATGTGAGCAATTTGATCGTCACCGATGAAGACGGAGATTTGGCAGGGGTAGCTTCCCGTAAGGATTTGCTTAAGGTAACGTTAGGGAATCCCAATGCAGCAACCATTCCTGTCAGCCTTGTGATGACCCGACAGGCGAATGTTGTCACCGTTTCCCCAGAGGATACGGTATTAGAGGCAGCGCGCAAAATTATTGCCCGTCAAATCGACAGCCTGCCTGTCGTCGTCCCTTCCGACTCCGACAAGCCAGGGGAGCACTGGAAAGTCGTGGGACGCATTACAAAAACGAATATTATTAAAATGTTGCTCGATATGGTAGCAGAGGATTAATGGGAGGAATCAAATGGTTCAGGCGAGCAGTCATTTTATAGCGATCTGTTCAGACTCGATTGGTGAGACGGCAGAAGCTGTCGTACAGGCGACCATGCGCCAATTTGAGTTACCGGACACAGAGATCAAGAGATTTATGAACGTGAGGGATGAAGACGAACTGAGCCGGGTGATGGAGGAAGTTGCCGAGCGTAAAGGCTTCGTAGCTTACACGCTGGTACAGCCAGAATTGAGAGAAGCGATGAAAGAGGAGGCTGTCCGGCTGAATGTGCGGGCTGTCGACATTATGGGACCGATGATGCAGGCGTTTGCCGATACATTCCATAACGATCCCAAAGAGAAGCCTGGTCTGCTGCACCGACTGGACGATAACTATTTTCGCCGTGTAGAGGCCTTGGAATTTGCGGTTCAATATGATGATGGCAAAGATGTGAGCGCCATTCTCAAAGCGGATATTGTATTGCTTGGAGTATCCCGTATTTCCAAAACCCCTTTATCCATGTTTCTCGCGCATAAAGGTTATAAAACGGTCAACATACCGGTTGTACCGGAGCTGACACCGCCTGTTCAATTGAAGGATGTTCAGCGTGGTCGAGTGTTCGGATTAACGATCGAGCCAGAGTTACTGTTGAAAATACGCAGTGAGCGACTAAAGGTTATGGGGCTTCCTAATAATGTGCAGTATGCTACAGCGATGAGGGTAGAAGAGGAAATAGCGTATGCGCAGTCTCTGTTTAAAGAGCTGAATTGTCCGGTTATTGATGTTACAGATAAGGCGATTGAAGAGACGGCAGGTTTAATTATCAGAATGTTATAGAGCCTAGTAGCTGCTCATATAACTAAAAATTAAAATCGTAGGATACAGGAGTTTAATAGATAAATAGAAAGATTGCAGCGAAGCTGCCCTAAATAAATCATTTGCTTAAGGGTAACAATTAATTTTTAGGAGAGGTGGAGGGATAGGTATGGAGAGTCAATTGGCATTGGAATTCGTTCGGGTAACAGAGGCAGCGGCACTGCAATCAGCACAATGGACAGGGCGTGGAGATAAGAATAGCGCAGACGAGGCGGCTACGGTAGCCATCCGCACTCATTTTAATGCGGTATCCATGGACGGCACGGTCGTCATTGGCGAAGGCGAAATGGATGAGGCTCCCATGCTGTATATCGGGGAAAGAGTAGGCAATCGCAGAGGACCAGCTATGGACATCGCTGTCGATCCACTAGAGGGAACCGAAACGGTAGCAAATGGTTTGAATAACGCTCTGTCGGTCATTGCTGCTGCACCTCGTGGTAGTCTACTCCACGCTCCGGATATGTACATGCAAAAAATGGCCGTTGGCCCGGCATTGGCTGGAAAGCTATCACTTGAGGACTCAATTCCAACTACATTGTCAAAAGCTGCACGAGTACTCGGTAAATCCTTGTCTGATCTTACCGTGTCCATTCTTGATCGTACACGGCACGCCGGGATCATCAAGCTTCTGCGGGAAAGCGGCGTTCGAATCAAACTGCTTGGCCATGGGGATGTGATGGGCGCGATTGAAACATGCCTGGAAAGCGGTGTGGATTTGCATATCGGTTCTGGTGGCGCTCCTGAGGGTGTATTGGCCGCTGCAGCGCTGAAATGCATGGGCGGAGAAATCCAGGGTCGCCTGCTGCCTCATGGTGAAGAAGAGATTGAGCGTTGCAAGCGTATGGGCATTACTGATCCCGGTGCGTTGCTTTCCATGGATGATATGGTCGGACGCCAAGGCGTGATGTTTGTGGCTACAGGTGTGACACCTGGAGAGTGGTTGCAGGGGGTTCGTTCTCTTCCCGGTCACAGAGCGGAAACTCATTCAGTCGTAATGCACTCAGAAACAAAAACGATTCGCTTCGTGCGGAGTATTCATCATACAGCGGATTCTTCCGGTACGCTTGCGGTAGCGGCATCCTCTTGAACATTGAAGTCATGGCTTCCTAAATCTGTTCCCACAGTAGGCGAAAGGTTCTTCTTCACCTTGCATCGTCCAGAGGTGAATTCAAAGCAGAAGTTTCGTATGCTGTAAACACAATACGGAGATTAAGTTTATCGTTTAACAAACGAGGAACGATAGTTCAATAAAACAGCGGTATCTAGGACTCGTCTAAAGATACCGCTGTTTTTCATATTTCGGGGTCAATATAACTGTCATAGAATAGATGAAGTTATCAAATATTGGAATACGCATCGAGTAACCTCACTTTCATTGAGTGACGTAAGCATAATTATTTTTGCCAGTCTATCTGATTATCTTTTAAGATATGAAGTATCTTGGCCCTAGAAGTTTGATAAATTTCTCTAGCAGAATGGATCATCCTCACAATTCTTGTGCTTTTAAAATATATGTGCTCTTACTTGCCGACAAAATTGTAGTATATAGCAAACGGGAGTCGTTTTTTTGTCCGTATTAGAAATGTGGTTTTCATTTATATGCTTTTTTTATTAAACACACAGTCAGATAACCTAGTGCTACTACTCCTGTGCTTATAAAGCAAACTATTAAACCATTTATTTCTACTTTTCGAGTAAGTAAATAAATAGCAAATAGGCCAGTGAAAAATGTAAGGATTAAGTTCATGATAAATTTCTTCATAATTATCAACTCCTTCTGAGAAAAATGCATCCAAAAAGAATTTAAATAGTATTACTAGCATCAAATCAAATGAAATACAAGAAGGATCAGCCTTCGCAATCAGCCAAAAACCTAATTGACAAAGCAAATCCTTATGTAAAATTAGAATAACACAGATTTAAGTAATACTTCCGTCTATTGGCATTATGAATTACTTTGGTGTTTATCTATAGTTGTCTATTAAAAGGAATTAATTGCAAGTAGAATTAATTTGGTATACGTGTTAAATTACTAGTCCAGCCGATAAAATGAGATCAAAGATTTTTAATAAGTTTGAACAAGCTGGAAATTTTTACAGGTAGACTTAATTGCTTTAAATTGATATATTGTTAGTCCATCCCGAAAATGATTATTAAAAATATGGGTTGGATGAATCGCCTGGAATTATTTATAGGTTGAATAATCTAGACGAAAATGTTATATT
The DNA here is from genome assembly GCF_002894905.1 of Paenibacillus sp. F4. NCBI lineage: Bacteria > Bacillati > Bacillota > Bacilli > Caryophanales > Paenibacillaceae > Paenibacillus > Paenibacillus sp. F4. The sequence continues at coordinate 168 of NZ_POVS01000005.1, read as the reverse complement.
ATTGTTCTGGCTCAAACAAAGCCGTATGCAAGTTTGATCTTTGAAAACTGAACAACGAGTGAGTACGGATTTTGTTTACAAAATCCAACGCTGAGATTTTGGTATATGCCGTCAGGCTGTATGAAATGGAAGCGAAAATGAGATATTTTATCTCGTCAGTTTCAAAAT
>NZ_POVS01000040.1:0-17416 GCF_002894905.1 Paenibacillus sp. F4 | reverse complement strand
TAGAAATACATACAACAAGCGCATGGCTATTCATTCACACGATAAGTGATGAACCGAATAACCCTACGGAAGAATTTACGATGTAAATTCATGTTTGGTGGCGATAGCGGAGGGGTTCCACACGTACCCATCCCGAACACGACCGTTAAGCCCTCCAGCGCCGATGGTACTTGGACCGCAGGGTCCTGGGAGAGTAGGACGTCGCCAAGCAGAGCTTTATGATTAATATTCCCTGATAGCTCAGTTGGTAGAGCACTCGACTGTTAATCGAGTTGTCACAGGTTCGAGTCCTGTTCGGGGAGCCATTTGCTCTCATAGCTCAGCAGGTAGAGTGCATCCATGGTAAGGATGAGGTCACCGGTTCGAACCCGGTTGAGAGCTTGTTATAGGATGGCCCGTTGGTCAAGGGGTTAAGACACCTCCCTTTCACGGAGGTAACAGGGGTTCGAATCCCCTACGGGTCATAGGATAGTATGGAGGCTTAGCTCAGCTGGGAGAGCATCTGCCTTACAAGCAGAGGGTCGGGGGTTCGAGCCCCTCAGCCTCCACCATTTTTCATCCTCTTACCTGGATGAAATCTTGGGGAATTGTGAATCATATGCATATTGGGGATTAGCCAAGCGGTAAGGCAACGGACTTTGACTCCGTCATGCATAGGTTCAAATCCTATATCCCCAGCCATTAAGAGCCATTAGCTCAGTTGGTAGAGCACCTGACTTTTAATCAGGGTGTCGAAGGTTCGAGTCCTTCATGGCTCACCATTGTATTACATGCGCGTGTGGCGGAATTGGCAGACGCACTAGACTTAGGATCTAGCGTCTTTGACGTGGGGGTTCAAGTCCCTCCACGCGCATCTTGTTTTTGCGGACGTGGCTCAGCGGTAGAGCATCGCCTTGCCAAGGCGAGGGTCGCGGGTTCGATTCCCGTCGTCCGCTCCATATTTGCGCCCTTAGCTCAGCTGGATAGAGCGTTTGACTACGAATCAAAAGGCCGGGAGTTCGAATCTCTCAGGGCGCGCCATATTTAAAAAAGTATAATATCGGGATGTAGCTCAGCTTGGTAGAGCACCTGGTTTGGGACCAGGGGGTCGCATGTTCAAATCGTGTCATCCCGATACTAATTTGCGGGTGTAGTTCAATGGTAGAACTTCAGCCTTCCAAGCTGATAGCGTGGGTTCGATTCCCATCACCCGCTTACCGATTACCTAGAAGCCGAAAGGCTTCTTTTTATTTTGTCCACATTACATTTACTTCTATGTATATAAGCTATTGCAGTTATGTCTCCTGTCATGCACAGTTGGGGATGACTTGTGCATATTGTATATAGGCTCTTGTTACTTATGACACCTAGATCCCGAATTTCCCCTCTAACGTACCCATTTCTCCTGCAGTAAGGCTAATTTCGTGATCAAATCCTTTGAATATAGGAATCCTATAGCTATTATGGTACGAATTCATGGTGATAACTCTGCATCTGCTCTTGCGTTGTGCACATTCCCATTTATTTATGTGGGTAAAAAGCGAAGTCTTAAAGAGGAAATGCTCTAGAAACACTGAGGAAATGGCTAATTTGTGTATATCCTTGTGGATAGAAGGATAATGGGGTTGACTTTGTCAACAATTAATAAACATATACACATCATGTTGCATGAATTTGCACCTTTAAAACCACACTCTTTATAAGAGACTGTGCATAATGTTTCACGCATCACTAGTGTATACATTCATTTCTATTATTAATTTTATATTTTTGCATAATAATCCAATATTTTCTTAAAAGAAGTATTTCAAAAACATGATTTTTTACTGTAAATTTTGCAGCTTTTCATGCGTTTTTATTGTATGATGTTAAGAAAGTGTCAAATTTCGTGTGTATACGTACCTTTGCTACAACTGTATATGGTGTGGAACAGATCAGATGGGGGGAAAAGCATGACTGAGCTTACGTTAACCGCTAACAAAAACCAATCCAACAATCTGCTGCGGCGGGACGTTCGTTTTCTAGGGAATATTCTTGGTGAGGTTTTGGTTCATCAGGGTGGCAACGAACTTTTGGATATCGTGGAGAAAATACGTGAGACAAGTAAATCGTTACGTGCCGGGTATCAGCCGGAGTTGTATGAGAATTTCAAACAAATGGTCAGCGGACTGGATACGGATATTCGTCACCAGGTTATTCGCGCGTTTGCGATTTATTTTCAGTTGGTGAATATCGCTGAGCAAAACCATCGTATTCGCCGTAAGCGGGATTATGAGCATTCGGCTGGTGAAGATGTTCAACCTGGTTCCATTGAAAGTTCCGTTCAGGAGCTTAAACAAGGGGGCTTCTCCGCCGAGGACGTTAGCAACTTGCTGAATGAGCTCTCTTTGGAGCTGGTCATGACCGCACATCCTACAGAAGCGACACGACGAGTAATACTTGATATCCACAAGCGCATTTCCGAGGACGTCATGCTGCTGGATAATCCGATGCTTACCTTACGTGAGCGGGAACAGGTACGGGAAAATCTGCTAAACGAAGTAATTACGCTTTGGCAGACAGATGAGTTGCGTGATCGCAAGCCAACTGTATTAGATGAAGTAAGAAATGGAATGTATTATTTTCACGAGACCTTGTTTCATGTACTGCCAGATGTGTACCAAGAATTGGAACGATGTTTGGACAAATATTATCCCGAACAAAAATGGCACATACCTACTTATCTGAGATTTGGTTCCTGGATCGGTGGAGACCGGGATGGCAATCCGTCTGTGACAGCTCATGTGACTTGGGAAACGTTACGTATGCAGCGCAAGTTGGCTTTGAGAGAATATCAGCACACGTTAAAGGAACTCATGGGTTACTTGAGTTTCAGCACCAGCATTGTGCGAGTTTCCGATGATCTACTGGCTTCTATTGAAGAAGACCGTACTCATATTACACTTAAAAAGATGGAAGTATGGCATAACGAAAAAGAGCCTTACCGCATTAAACTGGCATATATGATTGCTAAAGTGAACAACATCCTGGATGAAAGTAAACAGGGTACCCATGAGCGTTATAATTCTGCGGAAGAGCTCATTGCAGACCTAAATGTTATTGACAACAGCCTGCGTCATCATTTTGCCGATTATGTGGCAAACACATATATTCAAAAGATGATTCGCCAGGTAGAGTTGTTTGGATTCCATACAGCTACACTGGATGTGCGTCAGCATAGTCAGGAACATGAAAATGCGATGACTGAAATTCTGTCTAAAATGAATATTGTATCGGATTACAGTAAGCTATCAGAAGAGGAAAAAATAAATCTGCTGGAAAAGCTGCTGAATGAACCTCGTCCGATTACTTCACCGTATTTAAAATATAGCGATAGCACACAGGAATGTCTTGATGTATATCGTACGATTTATTTGGCTCAGGAGGAATTCGGCAAGCAGTCCATTACAAGCTACTTGATCAGTATGACTCAGGGAGCCAGTGACTTACTGGAGGTTATGGTCTTATCCAAAGAGGTAGGCCTGTTCCGCATCGAGAAGGATGGCACTGTTATCTGTACGCTGCAATCCGTCCCTTTGTTCGAAACGATAGATGATCTGCACGCTGCACCCGATATTATGAGAAGATTGATGAACTTGCCTGTATATCGACAATCTGTGGCTGCGATGGACCAGCTTCAGGAGATTATGCTGGGATACTCGGACAGTAATAAAGATGGCGGTGTGGTTACAGCGAATTGGGAACTTCGGGTCGCTATGAACAGCATTACGGAAGTAGTTAATGAGTTTGGCGTAAAAGTGAAGTTTTTCCACGGTCGTGGAGGTGCGCTGGGTCGTGGAGGAATGCCACTTAATCGCAGTATTTTGGCTCAACCTCCTCATACGATTGGAGGCGGAATCAAAATCACGGAGCAAGGTGAAGTACTATCATCCCGATACTCGCTTAGAGGCATCGCGTACCGAAGCTTGGAGCAGGCAACATCGGCGCTGATTACGGCTGTGGCATATCATCGTTCCGGGAAGAAGGAAGTGTTTGAGGAGAGCTGGGAGGAGATTATCGCCCGCATTTCCCAAGTTTCACTGGATAAGTATCAGGATTTGATTTTCCGAGATCCGGATTTCTTCAACTTCTTCAAAGAATCTACACCGTTGCCTGAGGTGGGCGAGCTGAATATTGGATCTCGTCCGTCCAAGCGTAAGAACAGCGAACGTTTTGAGGACTTGCGCGCCATTCCATGGGTTTTTGCATGGACACAAAGCCGTTACTTGTTACCTGCATGGTATGCGGCTGGAACAGGCTTGCAAAGCTTCTATCAAAACAATGAGGATAATCTTAAAGTGCTGCAAACGATGTTTAGGGACTCTGCTTTCTTCCGGTCACTTATTGATACACTGCAAATGGCAATCGCTAAAGCGGATCTACTGATTGCAGAAGAGTACGCTGGGATGTCGGATAACGAAGAGGCCCGGCAGCGTATTTTCGGGCAGATTTCAGCGGAGTTCAAGCTGACATCTGAGTTGATTTTGAAAATAACCGGACAATCCGAGATTTTGGACGACGTGCCGGTTATTCAGGAATCTATCCGGTTGCGTAATCCTTATGTCGATCCGTTAAGTTACTTGCAGGTTCAATTGCTAAGTGAGCTACGGGAGCTGCGGGATCAGAACGGTGATGACACTGAAATGCTGCGTGAGGTATTGTTGACAATTAACGGAATTGCCGCAGGCTTAAGAAATACGGGCTGATATAGTACGGTTGTACGAATACAGGCAATCGGGTACTCATGGGGTGCCCGATTGTGCTGTTTGTATATTGATGGCAGGCGTGCTTGCAGTTAGTAACAATACTACAGTTGATTTCCGGATAAAATTAAACTACGATGAATAATCATAAACATGTAATAAGTAACCCATCAGCAAGTCTGGGGGAGTATAGAGTGGATAATATGGAAAGCCGCTTGGTAAGGCTGGTACAGAAAGGCGATCAGCGAGCTTTTGCGGAGTTAGTCGAGTTATATAAAGATCGGATTTTTCATCTTTCCTACCGGATGCTAGGTAATCGCCATGAGGCGGAGGATCTGGTGCAGGAAACTTTTTTGCGTGTGTATCGTAATTTGGAAAAATATGATCATGGACAGAAGTTCTCAACCTGGATTTATCGAATTGCTACAAATCTGTGCATTGATCGTCTGCGAAGGAGAAAACCTACATACTCACTTGATGCTGAAATGAATGATCAGGAAGGTGTCGATGGGTACGCCATGCTCGCCAGTGAAGAGCTTACCCCTGAGGGGAGTACGCTTCTGTCCGAAACGCAGGCTTTGATTCATGACGCCATTGACAGCCTTCCAGATAAATACAGAACGATTATGGTTTTACGGTACTTGCAGGAGCTTTCCTTACAGGAAATCAGCGATGTGCTCAATCTCCCAGTTACCACTATTAAGACAAGAGTACACAGGGGGCGGGATTTTCTGCGCAAAAAACTGGAGCACAAGCTATAGATCATACGCATAGATTCTAGGAAAAGAGTCTGCATAAATGTTTTTATGAAACATAATGCTCGTTGTAACGTATGTAAGATGAGCAAAGTTTCTAAGCCGGAGCATGTTATGTTGAGAAACACGGAAGAATATTAGAAAGGATTGGCTCATATGGATTGCAAACAAGCCGTCTCTTTTATGCATGACTATCTAGATGGCGACCTGTCTGAGCAGGACAAACATGAGTTGGAACAGCACTTGTTAAACTGCCCGGAATGCCGCATGCGTTTTAAAGAGCTGGAGCGGACGGATGCGATGCTTTACGGTACACGCTATCATCAAGTGCCGTGTGTATCGGATGAGCTGACATTTCGCATTATGAATGCTTTGCCGCCGCATAAAAGACAGACTGCGGTGCCTATGCTGACGTGGGTGAAAAGGCATCCCGCTGTAACAGCCGCTGCCTTCTTCCTTATTGTTATATGCTCAAGCATGGCCAGCTTTTCTAGCACGGACCATCAATTGGTAGTCAAAGGAAGCCAACTGGATCAAGTCGTTATTCAGGGTGATACTGTGATTGTGCCTGAAGGGAAATCCATTGCCGGAGATTTAACAGTGCAAAATGGTGAAGCCCGTGTATACGGTGATGTGGAAGGAAATGTAACTGTGATTGATGGTTCTTATTATCAAGCGTCCACCGCCCATATTGCAGGACAGGTTAAAAGTATTGATCAAACCTTGGATTGGATTTGGTACAAGGTTACTGATTTATTCGGGGGACCATCTTCTCCATAAAAGAAGCTTGAAATGGCAAGGACAATATCGAGCGCCTCTTTCCGCTGGAAAAGGCGTTTTTTTGTATATGAAGCTGGCGAATTGTACTGTATTTTACTGATTTTAGCGGTTCTTTTGTCACACAGCTTGCAACGTGAGCCTGATCGTTATAACCTAGATAGAGAGAGCATACTGTGTACATATTACACCCACTCACTACAGAAAATTGCGGGGGCATGCGCATGTTGGATTATTTTGCGGACCTGACTTGGAAAGAGTCCATTAAAGATATTATCGACATTTTGATCGTAACCTATATTATGTATCAGCTTATTTTACTTGTTCGCGGAACGCGTGCAGTTCAATTGCTGAAAGGGATTCTGTTTCTGGTTGTCATTTGGGCGGTTAGCACCTGGTTTGATTTGTATACGCTCAAGTGGTTGATGAATCAGATGTTCACCTTTGGTGTGGTGGCTATCTTTATTATTTTTCAGCCTGAGTTGCGTCGTGCACTGGAGCAATTGGGGCGTGGCAAATTATTTGGGCGTTCGTCTGCGGATGATGAAGAGATTAACAAGTTAATCGGAGAAATGATTAAGGCGCTGAATTATTTATCACGTAGGAAAATAGGAGCTTTGGTCGTATTTGAGCGCGAGACAGGGCTAAACGAATATACGGAGTCTGGTATCAAGACACAGGCCGTAGTCAGTTCTGAACTGCTAATTAACATCTTCATTCCTAATACGCCTCTGCATGATGGTGCGGTGATTATTCAAAATAAACAGATTGCTTCTGCGGCCTGTTATTTGCCATTATCAGAAAATCCGTTCATCAGCAAGGAGTTGGGAACCCGTCACCGGGCTGCGATTGGGGTGAGTGAGGTAACGGATGCCGTAACTGTCGTGGTATCGGAGGAAACAGGGCAAATTTCTTTGGCCATTAATGGACAGGTCGTGCGCGACATTAAGGAAGAATCCCTAATCTCCAAGCTGTATGAGGAGTTGCGGCCAACACCGTCTTTGAAGGAAAAACGCGGCTCATTCTGGAATCGGAGGGGAGGCCGTGGAAATTCATGATGGACAAATGGATTAACAATAATACGATTTCCAAGATATTGGCGCTTGCGGTTGCTGTCCTGCTGTGGGGAATGGTCCATCTAGATACAGGTACACCTTCATCTACGCTGACCGTTTCTTATAATAATAAAGTGATTGATAATGTGGGCATTCAGGCTAGTGGTCTGGATGATTCAAAATATGTATTGTCTACCATGGATACTGACCATGTTAAGATGGAGGTCAGAGGACAGCGCTCTGTGCTGACTTCTTTTTTCGCGGATAATTATCAGGCAAAGCTGAACTTAAACGGCTTAGGAGCAGGTACTAAAACATTGTCACTCGAACCGGACTTGCCGGATGGAGTGGAGTTGGTGTCTATGACTCCTAACCGTGTTACAGTGACGATTGAGGAAAAACAAACGAAATCATTTAATGTATCTATAGTTCCTAAAGGAAACCCAGATGGGGGACTGCAGCTTGGGAAGCCTGTAATTGCTCCTCAAACCGTGAAGGTTACCTTGCCTAAAAGCCAGTTGAGTACCGTTACTACCGTTCAAGGGGCTGTTAATACGGATGGTATCTCAGAAAAGTTTGAACAGAAGCGTGTAAAACTGAAGGCTTATAACAAAAAGGGACAGGAACTTACAGGAGCGGTCATTGAGCCATCCACTGTGTCCGTTGAAATTCCGGTAACTCAGCAGGCGAAATCTGTGCCCGTTAAGATTGTCTATGCTGGAGAGTTGCCAGACGGATTGGCGCTTTCTAAGGTCAATGCAAACGTGAAGGAAGCGGCGGTATATGCATCGCAGGATGTATTGAGCAGCCTCAGCTCTTACGTCACGGCTACATTGGATTTAAGTCAATTCACGGAAGCGGGGACTCGTACAGTTCAAGCTAATTTGGCAGCCCCCTCAGGTTCTGATAAAATCGAGCCAGGGTCAATACAAATTCAGGTGACCGTCGTCCCTTCCAATGAAGTCACAGATACGGAACGGACGCTGTCAGGCATCCCAATCGTTTTACAAGGTGCAGGAGATAAAGCGACTACGACTGTTACAGCACCCGTAGGTAAGACGATGGATGTTACTGTGAAGGGCCCGCAGGATATGGTAAACAATTTAACCAATGATGATATTAGTTTGGTGGCAGATGTAAGTGGCCTCGCGGCTGGTCAACACGAGGTTACTCTGAAAGTAGGCTTGCCTAAATATATTACGCAAGCCGGAAATGCTGGCCAACTAAAGGCAACGGTCAACATTGAGAGCCCTTCTACGCCTGCTGTAACGAATCCGAATAGTGAGAATGAACCAAACCCCTCTGGTAGTGGCGAAAAGGGGCAGGAGAGGCCACAGGAGGGGCAAGGCAGTCAAGGTGGGGACTCTGACGCTAAGACCGGGGACAACGCAGCTGCGGAGGATAAAACAAATCCTCATAACGGCGCAGATTCTTCTGCGAATGGAACCTCGGAAAACAGTCAGCCATAACATGTTTTATCTGTAGTAAATAATCAAGATTTATTAGACAAAAAAAGGGAGTCATTTTACATGGGGAAATATTTTGGTACAGATGGTGTACGAGGCGTTGCTAATCAGGAACTTACAGCCGAACTGGCATATAGCATTGGCCGCTGCGGCGGATATGTTTTAGCAGGTAATGTAGAGAAACCGACAGTTGTTATTGGTATGGATACACGGATATCCGGACTGATGCTGGAATCGGCTCTTGTAGCCGGTTTGCTGTCCATTGGGGCTAATGTGGTTCGTCTAGGTATTGTTTCGACACCTGGGGTGGCATATCTCACACGTCAATTGAAAGCTGACGCTGGTGTAATGATCTCAGCATCACACAATCCAGTTGAAGACAACGGCATTAAGTTTTTTGGCGGTGACGGTTTTAAATTGACAGACGAAACGGAATTGAAAATTGAAGAGCTCATGGATGCAAAAGAAGACCAACTGCCTCGTCCGATTGGCGGTGGATTGGGAACGGTTGTTGTAGACGAGCATTCTCGCTACGATTATCTGGAGTTCTTGAAAACAACAATTAGCCATTCTTTTGAAGGGTTAAAAATTGTACTGGATTGTGCTAACGGAGCAGCTTATGAGCTGGCGCCGAAGCTCTTTGCAGAACTGGGAGCTGAGGTACACACTATTGGTGCCGAGCCGAACGGTTTGAACATCAATGATCATTGCGGCTCGACTCATCCTGAAAAGCTGAAAGAGGAAGTACGCCGCTTGAAAGCAGATATTGGTTTGGCCTTTGACGGCGATGCCGACCGTCTGATCGCGATTGATGAGAACGGGGAAGAGGTAGACGGCGACTATATTCTCTGCATTTGCGGAGATGCAATGAACCGTGCGGGAAAACTCAAGGACAGCACCATTGTATCGACCGTGATGAGTAATATCGGTTTTTATAAAGCTACTGAAAAGCTGGCACTCAAGACTGCAAAAACTGCGGTCGGGGACCGTTATGTGATGGAAGAAATGCGTCGGGGTGGATTTAACCTAGGCGGTGAGCAGTCTGGCCATGTTATTTTCCTGGATCACAATACGACAGGCGATGGCATGCTGACTGGAATTCAGCTGGTAGATACCTTGAAAGCTTCCGGCAAGAAAATGAGTGAGCTAAAATCGCTCATGAAACAGTATCCGCAAGTGCTCGTAAATGTGCGTGTGCAGGACAAACGCAATTACGAAGGGAATCCTGCAATTGCAGAAGCAATTGAGCAGGTGGAACAACAATTGGGCGATAATGGGCGTGTATTGGTCCGTGCTTCAGGCACAGAATCACTTATTCGTGTGATGGCCGAAGGCCCGGATAAGGACGAACTGGAGCAATTGGTCGGTCAGATCGTAGATGTCGTGAAGAAAGAATTAGTTTAAAATTTTGTAAACGTCCGTTGCCTGTGAAAAAGAAGCAGGCAACGGCGTTTGCGGTTATTTACTAACGATTTATGGCCTTCATGGTGTAATTATGAATAAAGTGTCATTGCCAAATGATACTTAGCTGAATATAATATAGGGATGCTGTGACTCAGATAGAGAAAGCGAGGGTTGTAAGGTAACGTAATACAAGCGCCAGAGCTTGATTTTGTGCGGGGGAACTTGGTGGAGAAGCAACGGATTCAGTTGAGATAAAGTTGCTCGCAAATCGGTTCACGACAAAACAAGCTGACGAGGTGAAGGTGTTCGAAACATTCGGCGGGGACCTTCCGGTGAAGCATCGAGCCGTAAACCGGCAGCGGAAAATGAACAGGCAACTGTTTACACAACGCACCGGTAGATGTCTTTATTATTTTATAACCTAAATTATAAGATTCATTTCATGAATGTGCGGCCATCATCATTGGCGTGCGCGGTTTGGGAATTTCGTTACATTCGTGAAGAGATGCCTGTAAATTCTATAGTTATCATTGACAACTTCATAGATGAATGAACTTTATTCCACAATCTACCGCACACGTTAGTCCTGTGATGAGTCGTCTTGTGAAATGATGATCGGGAGGATAACGAATATGTGTGGCATTGTAGGATATATTGGTAATCAGAATACGCAAGAGGTATTGATTGACGGATTGAAGAAGCTGGAGTATCGCGGTTATGACTCTGCGGGTATTGCCGTGTTTACAGATTCAGGATTGCAAGTAGCCAAGGCTAAAGGTCGTCTGGCGAATCTGGAAGCTAAACTGGATGGTACGCCGTTGGTAGGCCATGCAGGTATCGGACATACACGTTGGGCAACGCACGGTAAGCCTTCTGATGAAAACTCCCATCCACATTTGGATGAGAGCCAAAAGTTCTCTGTAGTTCACAACGGAATTATTGAGAACTATCTGGAGCTGAAGGAGCAGCTGATCAGCGAAGGTCATACCTTTATTTCTGAGACGGACACGGAAATTATTTCCCATCTGGTTGCGCGTGAATATAAAGGGGATATCGTTAAAGCAGTACAAAAAGCAATTACCTTTATGCGCGGTGCTTTTGCACTGGGTGTGCTGACAGAGCACGAGCCTAATAAGCTGGTTGCTGTTCGTCAAGCTAGCCCGCTGGTTATTGGTGTGGGAGAAGGCGAGAACTTTATCGGTTCCGACATTCCGGCTATTCTGAAATATACACGCAATGTATTTATTTTGAACGATGGCGAAATGGCTGTTTTGACCAGTGATGCTGTCGAATTAATGACAATCGAAGGCCAATTTATTTCTCGGGAAATGATTCATGTCGAATGGGATGCTGTAACAGCGGAAAAAGGCGGCTATGAGCATTTCATGCTGAAAGAAATTCACGAGCAGCCTAAGGCTTATCGTGACACAATGTTGGGCCGTATCGATAAAGATACTAAAAAAGTTATTCTTCCTGAGTTGAAGCTGACAGAAGAACAAATTAAGAATATCCGCAACATTCAAATTGTTGCGTGTGGTACAGCTTACAATGCTGGTTTGATTGGTCGTACAGTTATTGAAAGTCTGGCTCGTATACCGGTAGAAAATGATGTGGCTTCCGAATATCGTTATCGTTCACCTATCGTAACACCAGAGACATTGGTGATCGTGGTGAGCCAATCCGGTGAAACTGCTGACACGTTGGCAGCCCTGCGTGAAGCACAAGCAAATGGTGCTCATGTACTGGCGATTACAAACGTAGTCGGTAGCTCCATCGCCCGTGATGCAGATGATGTGTTGGTTACACTGGCAGGACCGGAAATTGCCGTAGCCTCCACTAAAGCATATTCTTCACAGTTGATTGCGTTCTATCTGTTTGGTTTGTATCTCGCCCAAGTGCGTGGCACACAAACGGATGAGCAAGTAGCTCATGTGCTGGCTGCTATGGAATCCCTGCCAGAGCAAGTGGAAGAGATGCTGGGTAAAGCAGATGCGATCAAAGCTTATGCTGAGCAAATTGCGAGCCACAAGCACCTGTTCTTTATTGGTCGCGGTCAGGACTATGCTGTAGTACAGGAAGGCTCCCTGAAGCTCAAGGAAATCTCCTACATTCATTCCGAGGCTTATGCTGCGGGTGAATTGAAGCATGGTACACTGGCATTGATTGAAGACGGTATTCCAGTTATCGCTTTGGTAACACAGGAATCCGTGTTGGAGAAAACCGTGAGTAACATTAAGGAAGTCAAGGCTCGTGGTGCAGATGTTCTTGCGATTACGTACGAAGAGCATGCAGTTGAGTTGCTGAAGTCCGTGGATCAGGTATTTGCCATTCCGAAGACACTTCCAATTCTGTCTGCTGCAATTTCAGTTGTATCTCTCCAATTGTTGGCTTACTACGCTTCTCTTGCACTGGGTCATGATGTTGACAAACCACGTAACCTGGCGAAAAGTGTTACTGTAGAATAAGCGTTAGTAAAACGCTAACTAATTGTCTGGTGATAAAAAAGTGTGGAACCAGTAAAAGATGTATGGAACCAATAAAAAAACTGTGGAACCAGTAAAAAAAGTCTGGAACTAGTCATTTTACAAACATCAAGAAAGATCCCGATGATATATCGGGATCTTTTTAGCTTAGGAGGGCAATTATGTCTACAATAGGCCAACGAATTCGAACTATTAGAAAAACAAACAACTTAAATCAAATAAAGTTTGCAAATATAGTTGGAATTTCTCAAGGAACGTTGAGTGAGCTGGAGCAAGATAAATACAGACCCTCTCTTGATATAATTATAGCAATTAAAGAAAACTTCAATTCCCATATAGAGTGGTTAATCTTTGGAGATACGCCTGTATCAAAGAACACTATTTTTAATTTAGCCATTGAAGCTCAGGAATTAGAACTTATTTCTTTGTTTCGAGAACTTACTAAAGAAGATAGAGATGAAATTATTGATTTTATAAAACTGAAGATTGTTCGGTACTAATCTTTCACGGGAGTTCCTTAATAATATGTCTTAGAAATACTCATTTTAATTTTGGTACATAAAAGTCACAAATTATCCGTATATCGATTATTCCTGGCATTTATACATAAAAAAATTAACAATGACTATAATATGAATAGAGAAAGGAGTGTAATAATTCATGTCACTAAATTCACTTAGCATATTTGATATTGCTTTTGTAACACCCCACGGTAACTGTTTTCAGCAAGTTTTTTATACTTGCTCAAGAGCCATACGTGAGAAATGGTTTGAAAGAGCCTTGAAAGAAGGCGGTTGGAACCTCAGCATTAGATATACCCCAACTGATCTAAAATCAATTTACATAAGAAATGAATTTGAAGATTATGAAGAATGTAGATTGGTGGTAAAAGAATCATTACAAGGTCTTAACATAGAGACCTATTTACAGAGTGTGCAACTAATGAAACTTGCAAAGGAAATATTGAAAGACTACCCCTAAAAGTAAAACTTCAGCTATCACATAGTTAATTAAATTGTAAAAGAAGGTGTGAGGCACTACTTCTTTAAGCGAACTAATGGGTACTAAAATTTTCTATTTACTATATCTTTTCTTTAAAGGAGAGACAAAATGCTCCATTAAAAAGGTAATATTTTTACCGGTTAGATTCAAATCTTCTTGTTCTAATACCTGCCCATTTAATTCAGCAATACAAAGTAAATAATCGGTTGTAACATCAAAAACCTCTGCTAAAGATATTAAACGATTAATTTCAGGTCGTGCTACATTTCGCTCCCAATTAGAAACAACCTGTTTGGTTACCCCGATTTTATTAGCAAGTTCCTCTTATGTCCATTTATGGAGTAGTCTTAAATTTCTACATCGCTGTCCCAAAGTATTCATGAGTTCACCTCTATTGAGAATATCAAATAGGTTTTAACCCGACCCATCTGCTTACTAATTATACCTACTTATAGCTCATATTATAGCTTATTCATACCCTACTGTACCCTACGAGTATCCTATGAATAGGCTACGAAGTAAAATATAGCTAAAAAATATTACTTTGCTATTGTATAAAGCTGTGAGTTGTTATATTCTACATTTGTATTTTGAAGTAAAACTAAAATATATCTTAGGAGTAGAAAAAGATAACTGAACTTTACTCTGATTTAGTAGTTCTAAAAAGAAGGTGAATAATGAGCAAAATTCGATCAAGTAAATCTATAGCATCTATTCAACGGAAAATCAAAGAAGGAAGAGGTCAAGGCCACTTTTCGGAATATAAACCTTGGTTGACTGTACATGATGTACCTTCAATAGGGATAGTTACTCGAATTCTTGGTTGGAAAAGTGGTCGACTTCACCATTATCTGTCTGAACACTTTGAATTGGCACGTCATTACCAAATGGAGTGGTCAGAGCAAGTGATTGATATTCGCGAACAAGTTCCTTTATTACCCCTAGATAAAACCCTCTATATTGCACAAAAGTTAGGCATTAAACATCCAACTGACCCCAAGAATAAGCTTCCCATCATTATGACTACAGATATGTTACTTACAGTAAAACAAGAAGAAAGTATAAAATTTATTGCACATTCCGCAACCCGTAAAGCGCCAATATATCCCCAGAAGGGTGCGGATCGGGCATACGAGATCATTCGAACGATAATGGAACGTCTGGAATTAACATTACACCCGACCAAGACGCGAGTATCCAACGGATTTTCCAGCAGAATATCCAGCTGACATCCAGTCACGTTTCCAGCCAGGCTTCCAGAAATTCGTCAGGTAATCATGTTAAGTTATCGCAAAGCGCAAGGATTCGGAGCACCGGCAGAGAATGTCTACAGGGAAGATCTCCCAAATCGGCCGGCACCCCGCCTGAATGTCGACACGCGTCGAATTCCTCGATTGATGGCAAACCATTCCCAGCGTTTCTTCTCCATTCGCTCTTTTTAGGCAAAATATTAACACCTTGTTGACCAAATTTAACTGAAGTTTTACTATACATTATTGGAAAATTTGATATAATTCTACCTAGGTCACCTTTCCAATTATGATAGAAAATAGAATTGGATGGTTTTTATACCTATCCAAACTGTGTGCGAGAGACCAGTCCACTGGCTACCCAGCAAGCCGGCATGCGGAGACCGACAATTGTGGAAAATGACAGCCGAGAATATGTTGCTCCAGTCAGAAGGTGGGGACCTGCTATATTCTGAGGACGGAAGAGCATATATTGATTTTTTTTTGCAGGTGCCGGGGCACTGAATTACGGTCATAACAACGATTATATCAAGGACCGGGTTCTCGATTACTTGACCTCCGACCGGATTATGCACGGTCTGGATATGTATACAATGGCCAAGCGCGAATTCATCCAGAGCTTCTCGGAGCGGATCCTGGAGCCGAAGAAGCTGAATTACAAGCTTCAATTCTGCGGTCCGACGGGGACGAACGCGGTGAAAGCGGCCCTTAAGCTCGCACGCAAGGCAAAGAAGAGAACCGGGATATTCGCATTCATGGGCGGCTTCCACGGCATGTCGCTCGGCAGCCTGTCGGCGACAAGCTCCAAGTCCATGAGGGAGGGGCGGGGCTTCCTCTGGGCGGAGTTACGTTCATGCCGCACCCGAGCGGGGCTTTCGCAGAAATGGATACGCTCGGCTATATCGAGAATATCCTGACTGATTCGCACTCCGGAATCGACAAGCCGGCCGCCATCCTGCTTGAAACGGTACAAGCCGAAGGCGGAATTCACGTCGTCGACGCGCAGTGGTTGCGCGGGCTGCAGCAGCTTTGCCGCAGGCACGATATCCTGCTCATTACCGACGAGATTCAAGTCGGCTGCGGCCGGACAGGCGAATTCTTCTCCTTCGAACGTGCGGGGATTCGAGCCGGATCTCATTACCCTGTCGAAGTCGATCAGCGGGTACGGCCTGCCAATGTACCTCCTGCTGCTGAAGCCCGAACTGGATCTCTGGACGCCGGGCGAGCACAACGGCACCTTCCGCGGCAACCAGCTCGCTTTTGTGGCCGCCAAGGCCGCTCTCGAGTTCCGGGACAGAGCCGCCCTGGAAGCCCAGGTGAAGCAGAAGGAAGAGTTTGTGCGCTCGTTCCTTGACAAAGAAATCAAGCCTCTGCATCCGTCCATCGCCATCCGAGGACTCGGCCTGATCTGGGGCATTGACGTCTCGGGCTTCACGTATGAAGCCGGGGCGAAGCGGATGACGGAGATCAGCTTCGAGAACGGGCTCATCATTGAAAGAGCCGGCAGAGGAGACTGCGTGCTGAAGATCATGCCTCCGCTGACCGTCTCGATGGAGCATCTGGCCGCCGGCTGCGACATTATCAAGTCCAGTATGCAGCAGGTGATCTCTCAGGAGACCCAGGATTTGCTGGTAACGACCTAAGCTCGGCCAAGCCGGTGGCCGCCCCGGCAAGAGGCACGGAAGTGCCTTCCGGGGGCCGTGCGGCCCTGATGTTAAGATAACGTTTTCACCCCATTGGAAGATTTTCTCTCCATGCTGCCTGCGGTACCGTCAGGCAGCATGGAATTCACCGCCAATCCAAGGGCTGTCCCGTTCATGCCATACGGAGCATTCTTTGAGCCTCATGCAGCACCATCGTCACATCTAATCGTCAGGAAAAGCTCACTACCCCGCAGCCGGATCTTTACTTATCCACACCAGGCGGGGGAATATACAAATCGTACATAGAGTGTATCAATATCCCTTAAACATAGGCTTCGACAAAGGCAGCTCCGGTGCCGAATCCGGAGGTACGGCCAACTTCCTGCTGGCCGGCCGGAATCCTACAGCAAGCCTTACATCGATGGGAGGAACATCCCTTGTTCACCCCCAAATCCAATTCCGAACCCAATGTTAAACCAAAGCCCGTCTTCGGGCGGCTCGTCCGCAGCAAGCATATTGAAGCAGAGGAGCCGGAAGCAGCCGCATCTCTTGCGTAGAACGATGCTCTTTGTTGTCTTTCACGCATGGGAGCCGAGCGGGACAGCTGCTAGGCAGAGGATTGCCGCATGCGATCAACCGGGCAAGCGAAGCGGTGACCTGGCGAAAGCCATTGACATTGTTGTCACATGTTTGAAAAGGCGGGGAGCGTTGCTGCGGCATATGCTCCGCCGGATTGCTTTTACCGATGAAGAGAGGGGAACGATCCAGATGGCTTTTGAAAAAGAAACGTTGTTTTGGAACGAAAAATTCGGTAGCGACGATTATACCTTGACGCGGCTGCCTTACAGCAAAGCTCCAAG
>NZ_POVS01000039.1:272-6271 GCF_002894905.1 Paenibacillus sp. F4 | reverse complement strand
CTCTTGTTTGATTTTGCGAACAAAATCGTTTTACTCACTCGTTGTTCAGTTTTCAAAGATCAAGCATTTCTCTTTCGCCGCGTTTTTCAGCAGCTATAAGATCATATCATGTTCGTTTCAAAAATGCAAGGGTTATTTTTTTCTTTTTTTGAAGATCATTTCACCCAAGCTTTTCGCTTTTGAAACTGCTGTTTTGTTGTCAGCTCAAATAATATATCATTTTCAGCAAAAGAAAGCAACTTGTAAATAATCCCTTTTTTTCAAACTTAAAATCCCTTCCACCTTTTAGTCAACCATTATTAGCTCCAATGTTACTTCAAAACAGCTAGTTCATAAAATGTCATGTGTTCAATTCCATTTAATATAAATACATTATTGGTAATTAGTCGCTATACGACGTTGATTAGTTTTTTTGTAATCTATGTTGTTCGTTACCCCATGTGCTAGATTGTTAGAAGACATGCAGCAAGGCGAAGTCTCTTGGACCCCGCCTAATGGTATTCATATATTAGAGACGACAAATTTCATGGGCACATTGGCCGTACGAAGGACAGCAGCACATGCCACGTAATACCTTGAGATCGTGAATGACAATCTTTCCATCCCTTGTATCTAGGGTTCCCTGCTCTTTCAGCGCGCTCAGCATCCGGTTCACACTCTCTCGCGTCGCTCCAATCATCTCACCTAATTCGGAGTGACTTAGCTTCATATTTAGTAAAATGCCATCCTTCACAGCCACGCCACATGTATTGCTAGCACGGATCAATGTAGACGCTAACGCTCCAGTTTTACCATACAACAGTAAGTCCCGAAAACGCGATTGCATAATGCGTTGCTTCATCGCCATCCACTGGATGAACTGAAGTGCCATTTCCCCATTTTTGGACAAGAGCGACTCCAGATCCTTAACAAGCACGACGCCTAACTCACACACATCGGCTGTTTCCGCAGTGCAACTATATTCTTCTCCATCTATCCCGCTAAATTCCCCAATTAAGTCGCCTTGATGCTGAATGGTCAGAATCAGTTCTTTACCATCTTCTGTCGATTTACGAAGTTTAACATGACCTGAATGTATATAATAAAGCTGCTCTGCATCATCGCCCTCTCGGAAAAGCATAACGCCTGCCTTTACCTTCTTCCAGGACATAATATCTTTTAGCAGATCAAAATGTTCTTCTGTCAAATAAATCTGAATTCCCGTGCGTTCCGCTTCGTCCCCAAACCGTTCCATACAAGTGGCTTGCATGTTAGCGTCCTCCTCGTGTTTACCTGATATCTATATCATAATGTTTTAATGCCTGGGTTGTTATCGGGAGAACACCTGATTTTATACCTTCCTACTCCCTGATTTACTGTGATAAATATCACTTCTGAGGTAAGCTAACGCCCCATTTATCGGCCTTTTCCCTACTCCTTACCCGACCTGATGAAAAGTCAGTGTTTCCTGCGCCTATAGATCAGGGGGTTCCCTGATCTACTTTTGTAACTGTCGGAACTACAATGAATTAGAGATATAGTTTGGTTATGAAAAAGGATGTGTCTTCTATGCTACAAATAACGGATGAAATGCGAAAAGAACTGAACCAGTTGAGAGATACTATTTATGGTGATCTCACTGCCCTTGCATTTATGTCCAAGTCGGGTGGTAAACTGCATTGGTATTACGCCTCCGGCAGCCGAAGCAATCGCTATCGCCTTATTTCTTTTAAGATTGGTCATGGTATTGCCGGGATGGCTGTTCGCTTGGGACGTACCGTGACTGTAAGTGCTTTGCTATCAGGTAGTATACGTCTGCGTCAGGAATGTGCACTAATGCTGGCCGAGCAGCTTCACTCTGCTGTTGCTATTCCCTTTTCCAGCACAGGGGATCTGCCCAACGGTGTACTGCTTCTTGGTAATCGTGATGTGAGGACGTTCACAGAGTCTGATGTAGCCGAGGCCACCCAAGTCGCTCAACGCCTTAGCCAACTATGTGCTTACCCTCTTACTCCATAGATCAACAATGTTTCTGTAGATAATGAAACTCATAAAATACTTGATATGACTGTCCCTAACTATCTTTGTTGATTGAAATCCCTAAAATTTGCTATGATTATGACAAAACGCACGGTTTTTTTACCGTTCGAGGGGATGACAAATTGATTCGTATACTAGTAGTGGATGATCATGTTGTCGTACGTTCTGGCCTCATGGCCCTATTGGACGGCAAAAACGGCATTAAGGTCGTAGGAGATGCAGCAGACGGGGATGAGGCGATCCGCAAGGCAGTAGAGCTACAACCTAATGTCGTACTCATGGATTTTAGCATGCCACCTGGCAAAGATGGTCTCACGGCAACCACTGAATTAAAAAAACAGTTGCCCGATACAGAAGTCCTTATTTTAACGATGCATGACGATGAAGAATATCTGTTCCGAGCCATTCAGGCTGGAGCATCCGGATATATTTTAAAAAGCGCACCTCACGAGGAGTTACTCGCTGCCATCCAGTCTGTGGCCGAGGGTAGTGCCTATTTGTACCCGAATGCAACCAAACGACTGATGAGTGAATATCTGGACAAAATCAAACAGGAAGGCATAGCCGGGCCCTATGAATCCCTATCTGAGCGGGAAAAGGAGATTCTATCGTGGGTAGCCAAAGGATATGCTAACAAGGAAATTGCCGAGCACCTGGTGATTAGCGTCAAAACCGTAGAGTCCCATAAAAGCAATCTTATGGAGAAGCTTAACTTGAAAACACGACCTGAGCTAGTCAAATTCGCACTAAAAAAGGGGCTGCTCCATTATGAATGAACCTTCTAACCCTTTACTGCAGCATGCCTTTGGTGAATCAACCGATACACTGCTGAATGATCTGGAAATTTATATACCAGAATCCCCTTTTCTTCATGCGCTGCGTAACTCACTCCACCAATTATCCAATCTGAAATTTGCTCTAGATACGTCTTCCATCGTTGCTTTGACCGATCATCGAGGTATTATTCAGTACGTAAACGACAAGTTCTGTGAGATTTCGCAATACAGTCGTGAAGAGCTGATCGGTCAGGATCATCGTCTTATTAATTCAGGCTATCATACCTCTGCCTTCATGAAAAACCTGTGGACTACGATCCGTTCAGGTGAGGTATGGCAAGGAGAAATACGTAATCGTGCTAAAGATAACAGCTACTACTGGGTGAATACTACGATCGTTCCGTTTATGGATGAGGAAGGCAAACCCTATCAGTACTTAGCGATCCGCAATGAGGTCACTAAACTGAAGAAAGTAGAAGCAGAACTCCAGTCTATGATGACGCAAGTCATGCAAATACAGGAAGAAGAACGTAAACGCTTTTCAAGAGAGCTGCATGATGGGATAGGGCAAAGCTTGTTTTCACTTATTATTCAATTGGATAGCCAACTTGCCGAACAACCTAGTGCTGCTCTGGAGAATCTTCGTTCGCAGGTGACCGACATCATCAAAGATGTTCGTGGTCTAGCGTGGGAACTTCGTCCCTCAGTTCTAGATGATCTGGGTGTCGTCCCAGCCATAAGAACCTATATTGAAAACTTCTGTTCTCATTACGGGATTGAGGTGCATTTTCAATGCACTCTACGTAAACGGGTTGATATTCGCAAGGAAATTGCAATTTATCGGATTGTACAGGAGGCATTAACGAATGTAGCCAAATACGCAGATGTAGCAGAGGCATATGTCGACGTTGAGGATCAAAATGAAATGATACAAGTGACCATTCGGGATGAGGGCATTGGATTCTCTGGAAAGTCCCATGGAGAGGGAGTTGGATTGTTCAGTATGGAAGAACGAGCTAGAGGGGTAGGGGGATTTATGAGCATAACCTCTGCTCCAGATGAGGGAACCTCCATCCAGCTGACCATTCCCGTGTAAAAACTGCCCACTAGATCGGTTATCGGTGTATACCAGTTGTATGATCAGAACGATATACACCGATACCGAAGATTATGGATAATCAACACATTGTGATTACATGAGGATAAATACAAAAAAAAGAGAGAGCTCTGTCCCCAGACAGGCTCTCTTTATTTATAAGGTGTCACCACTGAGGCAACAAGAATCCGCTATAGCAAAAAGCGGGTGATGGGAATCGAACCCACGCTACCAGCTTGGAAGGCTGGAGTTCTACCATTGAACTACACCCGCAAATCAGTATCGGGATGACACGATTTGAACATGCGACCCCCTGGTCCCAAACCAGGTGCTCTACCAAGCTGAGCTACATCCCGACATTATACATTTTTTTTAAGAAATGGCGCGCCCTGAGAGATTCGAACTCCCGGCCTTTTGATTCGTAGTCAAACGCTCTATCCAGCTGAGCTAAGGGCGCATATTAAATTCCATAATGAGTAGTCAAGGCGCCACCCAGATTTGAACTGGGGAATGAAGCTTTTGCAGAGCTTTGCCTTACCACTTGGCTATGGCGCCGTATGGATAATGGAGCGGACGACGGGAATCGAACCCGCGACCCTCGCCTTGGCAAGGCGATGCTCTACCGCTGAGCCACGTCCGCAAAATATGGTGCGGTCGAGAGGACTCGAACCTCCACGGGGGTTAGCCCACACGGACCTGAACCGTGCGCGTCTGCCAATTCCGCCACGACCGCAAAACAATTATAAATGGTGAGCCATGAAGGACTCGAACCTTCGACACCCTGATTAAAAGTCAGGTGCTCTACCAACTGAGCTAATGGCTCGTAAAACTGGTGGAGGATGATGGATTCGAACCACCGAACCCGTAAGGGAGCAGATTTACAGTCTGATGCGTTTGGCCACTTCGCTAATCCTCCAAAATGGTGCCGGCGAGAGGACTTGAACCCCCAACCTACTGATTACAAGTCAGTTGCTCTACCAGTTGAGCTACACCGGCACATTACTCATTTCCCACTTGAAAGGTGGCTCGGGACGGAATCGAACCGCCGACACGAGGATTTTCAGTCCTCTGCTCTACCGACTGAGCTACCGAGCCATATTTTGTTTTATTACTACATCATATAATCCGCATTATATATGCCAATTATATATGAAGTTAAAATGGCGGAACTGACGGGATTCGAACCCGCGATCTCCTGCGTGACAGGCAGGCATGTTAGGCCTCTACACCACAGTTCCAGAGGCATTTCCAACAGGAAATTAATTGCGGGGGCAGGATTTGAACCTACGACCTTCGGGTTATGAGCCCGACGAGCTACCGAACTGCTCCACCCCGCGACACTAAAAGTGAGTTATCAAATTTTCTTATGGTGGAGGCTGAGGGGTTCGAACCCCCGACCCTCTGCTTGTAAGGCAGATGCTCTCCCAGCTGAGCTAAGCCTCCATATTATGACCCGTAGGGGATTCGAACCCCTGTTACCTCCGTGAAAGGGAGGTGTCTTAACCCCTTGACCAACGGGCCTTGCAAAATAAGTTCTGGTTTCAATAAATTTATGGCGGAGAGAGAGGGATTCGAACCCTCGCACCACTTTCGCAGTCTAACCCCTTAGCAGAGGGTCCCCTTATAGCCACTTGGGTATCTCTCCGAGTAGCGGCAGAGGGGATCGAACCCCCGACCTCACGGGTATGAACCGTACGCTCTAGCCAGCTGAGCTACGCCGCCACCTTATATATAAAAGTCAGAAATATTCAGAACATGGCTCCCCGAACAGGACTCGAACCTGTGACAACTCGATTAACAGTCGAGTGCTCTACCAACTGAGCTATCAGGGAATATTGGTGGAGCCAAGCGGGATCGAACCGCTGACCTCCTGCGTGCAAGGCAGGCGCTCTCCCAGCTGAGCTATGGCCCCAATCTTTTTGTTATTCTAGAAGTGGTGGGCCTTAGTGGACTCGAACCACCGACCTCACCCTTATCAGGGGTGCGCTCTAACCAGCTGAGCTAAAGGCCCTAACATGTAAAACTTTATCATCCTGTAAAGGATATCGCTTGGCGACGTCCTACTCTCCCAGGACCCTGCGGTCCAAGTACCATCGGCGCTGGAGGGC
>NZ_POVS01000039.1:0-251 GCF_002894905.1 Paenibacillus sp. F4 | reverse complement strand
GATGGGTACGTGTGGAACCCCTCCGCTATCGCCACCAAACATGAATTTACATCGTAAATTCTTCCGTATGGTTATTCGGTTCGTCACTTATCGTGTGAATGAATAGCCATGCGCTTGTTGTATGTCACTTGTACATACCTTCAAGGTTACACCCTGAAAACTGGATCCGAAACTCATTTGCGTTTTATTTTTTAGGATAAGCCCTCGACCGATTAGTATTGGTCAGCTCCATGCATTACTGCACTTCCACC
>NZ_POVS01000038.1:0-1262 GCF_002894905.1 Paenibacillus sp. F4 | reverse complement strand
TGGGACTGCCCCCTGTTTCTGAGACAGGGATCAAAACACCTTTCAAGTTCTAAGCAGCCAGTTGCCGGAAATGAACCGGCGACTGGTTATTTAGTTTTGTTTGAATGCGAATTGAGTTATAGTAAGTCATGTAGTCTCGAACGATCTGTACGACGATTGCCGTCGTTGTACAGGTTAAACATTCGAGATAGAACGTTTCAGACTTTAGCGTGGAATGAAACGATTCGATGGGGGCATTATCAGCGGGCGTACCCTTGCGGGACATGCTCATGGTAATGCCTTTTCCCTTTACAGCTTCTTGATACGCCTGAGAAGTATAGACGCTGCCCTGGTCGCTATGGAGCACTGTGCCTGTTAGATCGGGTAACTGGTTAAGTGTGTCCAGCACGAATGCAGTGTCTTGCTTGTCAGCTATACTGTAGGCCACAATCTCTCCGTTAAACAAGTCCAAAATACTCGACAGGTATAACGTTTTTCCGCCAAACGGCAAATACGTAATATCTGTTACGAGTTTTTGCATGGGGGCATCGGCTTCGAATTGGCGCTTTAACAAGTGTTCTGCGATATAGGCTGGTTGCCCCGTAGGTTTGCGTTTCTTCACTTTGACACGGCACTGCAGCCCCTCGTTCTGCATAATTCGCTGCACACGTTTGTGGTTAATTTTATGCTCTCTCCGAAGCAGCGCTGTGATCTTTCGGTATCCATAGCGAAATTTATGCTGCCTGCAGAGTTCTCGAATTTTCTCCACCATGTGATCTTTGTAGCGACTCCCATAGGCGGCTTTCCAACGATAGTAAGTGGCACGAGGAATCCCGATCCATGCACACGCTTGGCTCACACTAACGTCCCCTCGAATGGACTCCACCCACTCCACTATAATCTTTGGAGACACCTCCTTTCCATTTCCCTGTACTTTTTTAGCAGATCTAATTGTTGCTTCAAAAACCGATTCTCAGCCTTTACTTTCTCCAATTCTGAAGTATATTCAGGCCCTTTGCCGTAGCTGTATTGTTTACCCACAGGCTGCTCTAACCGATTCCATTCTCCCTTACGATACCATCTCATCCAGGTGTCCACTTGTGTCTTATTTCGTATGTTCAGTTGCTCCATGACTTCTTTCACAGGAATGCCAGCCAATCTCATTTCGATGGCTTTCATCTTCACTTCTACCGGATAGCTAACTCTTGTTGCCAACGCAAAAACACCTCCAAGGTTGTCTCCATATCTTACGACATGGCTGCATTCTCTTGAAGGTGTTTTAA
>NZ_POVS01000037.1:0-1145 GCF_002894905.1 Paenibacillus sp. F4 | reverse complement strand
GCTCGGTCAATACATCCAGCTCACGTACAGGAATATTCGGGTTCGCCGTTACCTGCTCCAGCAACTGCACCAGATGTCTCTGAATCTGCTCTATACTTTCCCGCTCAAATGCCAGAGTATTGTAATTAAAGCTCATGTGAATGGCTTTCCCCGACTGTACCACCAGATTAAAATCATAGCTTGTTGGTTCGACGGACTCTACACTATTCCTACTGAAACTAGCTTCGGCAACGTCATTCACTTGCTCGGCTTGTTCCTCACCTGAATCATTTACAAAAATGAGTATATGGTTGACCAAATCCTCCTTTAGCTCCAACAACTCTTGAATTTCATCCAGTGAGTACGTGGCATGTGCATGGATAGATCTAGACTGCTTCTCAATTTGTTTCATCAAATCCGAGAACAGGCTTTCCTCATGACTATTAATCCGAACAGGTACCGTTTTTATGTGCTTATCAATTATTTGCCCTACCTGTGAAGCGTCCATCGTACGCTCGGAATCCATACTGCCAAACACGACGTCATCTGTGCCATTATACTTTTGCAGCAATATGCCCCAAACGCTCTGGATCAGCGTATTTAAAGTCACCTGATGACGCTTGGCGCTCTGCTGAATCTGGATCGTCAGACTTACACCCAGATCAAAATCAAGTTGCTCTGGCTGATATTTCTCGTTACTCAGCATTTTTGTCTGAGGCAAATGGGACGGCTCCGTATTCCCCTCCAAATATGCCCTCCAGTAACGAGAAGCCTTTTGGCGGTCTTGATGGATTTTCAGGACAGGTACGGTTTCTTTTGTCGTGACCCATTCCAGCTCACCCAGCGTCGTATCGGGATTCACCGCAATAACTCCAGCCAACCGTACGAAGTGGCGTGTAATCTGCTCGATGGTTTCTCGCTCATACAGTGACGTTGCATACTCTAATACGAATTGAATACCTTCTTTCTTCTCGCTGGCTTCCAGCATCAGGTCAAACTTCGCCGGAGTCTGTTCCATACCATATGGACGGAAGCTGATATCCGCTAGTCTCAGCTCACTTTCTTCGGTGTTTTGCAGCACAAACATCGTGTCGAACAGCGGATTGCGGCTCATATCCCGTTTCACGTTCAGCTTTTCCACCAGTTCCTCAAACGGATAGTCCTGA
>NZ_POVS01000036.1:0-1236 GCF_002894905.1 Paenibacillus sp. F4 | reverse complement strand
AAAAAAGACCCTAGGCTATAAGCTGCTTCCGATACTCTTTCGGAGGCAGCTTATTTAACTTTCGTTGTGGTCGACATTGGTTGTAAAATCGAATATATTCTTCTATTCTCCTTTGTGCCCCGTCCATATTTCGGATATCATATGGGTAGAGCCCTTCCGTTTTGAGATGCGAGAAGAAGCTCTCCATCGAGGCATTATCATAACAATTGCCTCGGCGAGACATGCTGATCCGGGCGCCAACCTTTGGCAGCATGTCATGGTACGCATGGGACGTG
This sequence comes from Paenibacillus sp. F4, assembly GCF_002894905.1. NCBI lineage: Bacteria > Bacillati > Bacillota > Bacilli > Caryophanales > Paenibacillaceae > Paenibacillus > Paenibacillus sp. F4. The sequence goes on along the minus strand of NZ_POVS01000036.1, from coordinate 961 downwards.
TACTGGAATCCCTGGTCGCTGTGAACGATGAGGCCAGTCACGTCTTTTTGCTGTTTCCAGGCTTGTCGAAACGTCTGTAAAACCAGTTCGTTATCATTTCTATGGCTCATCTGGTACGCGATAATTTCGTTATTGAACAAGTCTTTAATCGCAGACAGATATAGCCAGCAATCCCCCACACGATATTGCGTGATATCTGTGACCCATTTTTGATTAGGTTTGTCCGCCTTGAAATCCTGTTTTAGCAGATTTTTCGCCACACGACCTTTCGTAGAGGAAGCATAGTTGCAGCGATGTTTCCGGCGAATTTGTGAGCGGATTCCCAAGACCTGCATGAGCCGAAGTACCTTTTTATGGTTCATCCAGACTCCATGATCGTGCTGCAAAAATAGTTGAATTTGGCGATAGCCGTAGACCCCGTTATACTGCTCATACACTTTCTTCACAAGTGCTTTCGCGTCCCGATCTCGATCTGCTCCTCTACGCTTTAAGAAGGCGTAATATCCACTTCTGGAGACTTTGAAAAGCGTACACAGTTTGCTAATAGGATAGTCTTTCGCAGCTTTCTCAATGGTTATATATTTGTGTGCTTCATCTCCTGTATCCAGATTTCCAAACACTTTTTTAGCATGTCATTTTCCCGTCTCAGCTTCTGTACATACCTATCCTGGTCGATATACTCCTTACGCCGTCCTCGCTGGTCCATGAGCCCGAATTCACCGAGTTGCTTGTATTTGCGCATCCATTCTTTTAATCGATGTCGATCTGCGATCCCAAACTTCTCCATGAGTCTACGATACGTCCAACCTTCTTCAATATGGAGTCGTATGGCCTCTACCTTGGTTTCAAACGTATACTCGTTAAACTTTGTTCCCTTTTTCGCCGGCATAAAAAATGCACCCCTTAGATTTCATCGGATAAACCAGGGGTTTATTCCAATGTCTATTCTAAGGGGTGCACT
>NZ_POVS01000035.1:0-28674 GCF_002894905.1 Paenibacillus sp. F4 | reverse complement strand
GTATCGGAAGCAGCTTATAGCCTAGGGTCTTTTTTCAGTGTCTATAAAATGGGGTCTTGACCACTTTGGACCGGGGGTTATTTTGTATAAGTGGATGTGGCAATATGCGTAGACTATTTTAACACTCTAGCCGATGTCGCTACAGTCTTACCACCATAGACTACTTTGATACTGGAACTTCCGGTATCAATCGCCTTCACCTGACCGCCAGTAACCTGTACGATCGACGGTTTGGAAGATGTCCATACCGCTGAGCTCGTCACATTGGTAGTTGCGCCTGAATCATAAACTGCATTCACACTAAGCACTTGAGAGGAGCCTTTAGGCAGCTTCAGGTTTTTATTGCTTAATACCAGTTTGAGCAGCTTAGGTGTGACCTTGATCTCAACGTTAAACGACTTATCCTGATATGTGCCCGTAATCGTTGCGTTTCCAATTCCAACGGCTTTAATGGAAGAGCCTTTTACGATTACTACGGAAGCATTCGATGATGTCCATTTCACTTTGCTGCTCAGCGTAGCTTTTTTACCATCCGTATATATGCCGATGACTTTGATGGACTTACTTCCTTTCAAATTCATATCAGCACTCGAAAAGCTTGGTGTCAATGTAGAGATGGCTCCTTCCACAATGACAGGTACTTTCACATATTTGTTCATATACATAGCCTTGATTCCAGAGTTACCGCCATTCACCGCTTTTACTTTACCATTTGCTACTGTAACTGCGGCTGTTGTACCTACCCAGCTTACCTGATTGGTAACATCAAGGATTCCGCCACCAGCCATGTGTGCTTTTACTGTCGGAATACTTGCTTCTTGGCCTGCAACCAATACATATTTTTTCTCAGAAGCGGTCAGCTTGAGCACTTTGTATTGCACAGTCACTGGAATATCCAGTTTGAGCGCACCTACCGTTGCTGTCAATGTTGCACTGCCTGGGTTCACTGCAACTAGCTTACCATTTGCTATTTTAACTGCACTTTCACTGCTTAAACTCCATTTTACATCGGATTGAACTGCTTTTTTTGCTCCATTGACCAAATAAGCAGATATACTCGGAAGAGAAGTTTTGCCTCCTGTTTCGAGAGTCAGACTGGCTTTGCTCGAAACCAGTTTTTCAACCGTCGGAAGTACATTAATCTTCAGAGTCTTGCTCAAACCGTGATAGGACGCTGTAATCGTCGAATTGCCTGCATCCATCGGTGTGATTTTACCTTGCTCGACTGTGGCAACCAGCGGATTGGAGGAAGTCCATTCTGCCGTGTTGGTTACATCTGTTTTGCCGCCAGTCAGGTTGACATCGGTTGCACTAACCTGAATTGGGGAGCTACCCAGAAAGACCGATTTGGCCCCAGTTGCACTCAATACTAACGCCTGAGAAGAAGAACGCACATACACAATCGTTTGTGCTTTAAGTTCATCTTTGCTTGCTTTAATGTAAGTCACGCCTTTGGCAAGTGGACGAACAAGACCATCTTCAACGGTAGCAACAGCCGCATTCGAAGAAGTCCATTCGACACCGGATACATTTTCCGTCCCACCTCCAGTAAGTACACCTTGAGCAGTCAATTGCTTTGATTCTCCGCCAATCGTCAAATTAATGGGACTAGACGGATTTAATTGCAGCTTGCTGTAAGGCGATTTTACAGTAATCGTTGTACTTACCGTTTGCTGCTCATATGTGGCAACAATCTTAATCTGCCCTTTTGACACAGGAGTAATGAGCCCCTTATCAACCTTTAAAATGCTTGAATCCCCAGAGATCCATTCTGCCTTTTGGGTAACATCTTCTTTGCCCTTTTCTGTCAATGACCACACTTTTAATTGAGCGGGGCTTCCACCCAGATTCAATGTAGTCGGATTTTGACTGTCCCACTGTACCGTGGAGGTCGTGCTCTCCTCAGCCCGGATCAAACCCGCTGGCCATGCTGCAAATACAAACATCAGCAAAGCAAGTAAGAAGGTACTCCGTTTGCTCATACGTCTCATACGCTCCATTCGTTTCTCTCCCTTAGTTTCATCTCTATAAAATAGGATATAATTAACAATCCCATTACTTTTATCGGTTAGCAGCTGACTAAATTGAACCCTTCATCAAAAAAAGGTGAATAATTACAGTTAAAGTTCTCCACGCAGTGACCTTACCACAAACAAATGCTCTTCTTTAGATAAGGTTAGTCCATCTTCAAGGATTACATTGTGTGCCGAGTGACTAACCAGCTTTACATTATAAGCAATCAGCTGATCCTCTCTCCAAATCGTCACCGCCGACTGAAAATGAATGGCATTATCAAACTGTAACGGAACACTCATTACATAACCGATAGCGTTCAGCTTCGCCGGATGGCGGCTTCTACGCTCACGCCCCGGAGGAAGCATGGTAATATACGTAATATTTTCAAAAGGAATAGCCAGCATTTTCGGGCCTAAAATAACGCACTTTCGTATATCATCCCATTTTTCAAGCGTGCCGCGCACCTTCTGGGTATGATCGTTGTTGCCGTGATATAAAATGACCTGACGTCCCTTCCATTGACGCATGTCCTCACCTCCAGTGCTAGCGGTTAGGAATCTCCCACCGAATCGGCTCCATTCCATGCTCCTGCAAAAATGCATTGGTACGCGAAAAAGGCTTGCTGCCAAAAAAGCCTCTGTGAGCCGCCAATGGACTCGGATGAACGGATTTCAGCACCAAATGCTTGCTGGTATTCACGAAGCTTGCTTTTTTCTGAGCATGGCTCCCCCACAAAATAAACACTGCTGGCTGCTCGCGCTCATTAATCGCTTCAATGACAGCATCCGTGAAACGTTCCCAACCTATTCCCTGGTGAGATTGCGGTTGTCCTTCACGCACGGTTAACACGTTGTTTAGCAGCAGCACACCTTGCTCAGCCCAAGGAACGAGGTATCCCTGATTCGGAATGGGAGTACCGATATCATCGCGAAGCTCCTTATATATATTTAGTAGAGATGGCGGTGTTCGCACACCAGGTCTAACAGAAAAGCTCAAACCGTGAGCTTGTCCCTCTCCATGATATGGATCCTGTCCCAATATAACCGCTTTGGTCAGATGAAATGGCGTTAATTTAAGTGCGGAAAACAAGTCTTCTTTTGGAGGATATACCTTATGTAACTTGTACTCTCGGGCTAACGTATACCTTAATTCATTAAAGTATGGCTTTTCGACCTCTTCTCGTAGTACATCATCCCAGTCATTCCCAAACATACCCCTGTCTCCTCTCAATATGCAGATCTGTGAAAACGGTAAGCTTTTTGATCCAAAAAAATAAGCTGAACTCCTCATCCGGAGCCAGCTTATTTATTCGTTACCTGTGTTATATGCCGAAGGACCAGGAAAATATCCTTACGGTAATCAGCTACCGCAGGTCTAAATTCGATTTCCTTATTATAACATTAACGATAATGATGTCAAGTAACTGAAAGCTTAATTCCCTCAGAAGAAAAGCTCTTTATTGCTGTATTTATTACGATTTTGTATGAGCATTCAGGTATTCCAATGCATTATATAACATAACAGCAGCTTCGGCACGTGTAATCTCTTTTTTTGGATGAAACTTTTCATTTGCATCCAAGGTATTGACCTTGTAGACTAGCGAGCGTTGAATGCTACCTTGGTAAGAAGGCTCCAGTTCACTGTCATCCGTAATATTCGCAGGTGCGATTTTAATCATCGGAAGAGCGCCTGCTTTTTCCATGCCCTGAATCAGCATGTGGGTGAACTGTTCCTTAGTCAGAGCTTTGGCAGGATCAATATCCTTTGGAATAACCACACCATTATAATGAGCGTTGATAAAAGCTTCGGCGTACCATGCATTATCCTTAACATGGGTAAACAGTCTACTGACCTGTGGCTCCTTGTTCAAATCAATGGCGGCCAAACTGAGCTGGAATCCGCCGGAGATCAACTGAATGCCTTGGGCAGCGGTGACTTTAGATGACGGGAGAAACTGCGTGTCAGAGGCACCTTTGAGTAGACCCTGATCTTTAAGGGATATAATTTTTTCTTTACCACTTACGTTATCCAAATCCTTAAATTGACGGTCTGCGGCAGACATTTGACCTCCAATGGAGAAGGACAAAATGGCTACAGTTGTAATGGCTGCAAATGCACTTTTTCTCATACTCATGTTATGTTCCACCTTGTAGTTGAATTAGGCCGCTTGGCCATTAACAACTTCATTGACGTAGTATAAGCTGAAAAGGTTGCAGGCAGACGCTGTTGCTTCTTATGCTACATGCCTTCCTTTTTAATATAATACCTTCTCCAGACAGCGTGCCAACTCATCATCGGGAAGGGGCTTGCGATGCGTATTCTCTAGGTAGATATATTTCTCTGTTTCTGGCATTAAATATTGTTTGGACCACAGGAACATATCCGGACTGTCTCCCTGAAGACGAAGAAATCTCCGCACAGTGTCCGCATGAGAAATAGTGTTATCCAGATTGGTTAACCAATCTGCCCGGTAGAAATGCTCCCATCTTCCAGTTCCTGCGAGCGATAAAGCTTCTTTACCCATTCGGTAGCTCCAAACGGCATGAGAAGCTTGTATAAAAGCTCGTGGATAATCTTTTTCAAGGAACAGCCCATAAGCGCTACATAAGCTTGCCAGTCCACGTGAACCACTCAGATGCAGTTCAATCTGCACAAGCAGTTGATTATACAGCCTGCGACATTCATCTTCAGACAACTGCTTCATTATTCGTAGACACCGCTCTCGCAGTTCAACCCAGTCCGGGATTGCCGACTCGGCTTTTTCCTTGAACCAGCGTACCTGTTCAGGAAAAGGCCTTTCTCCAGTAGCCCAGTACAGCCGTTCATCACTGCCTTCTTTACCTTGTAGCCAATACCCCATAATTTGCCGAGCCGGATGGTGATAGAATTCCTCCCCTGCTCGATCATCCTTATGCGGGCCATAATCGATAGTGCAACGGGAATAATCCCTGTATAATTGGGAAATCTTTTGAAGCTGACTACTGTACAGCCGTCCGATAAAATCAGTAAGCTGCTCTTCAGTATTCACTTTACCCTTCGTCCATAAATTTGCTACTAAATCCAGCGTATATACATGTGGCAAAATATTTCCTGAATTGACCAGCAGGTACTCGTCCGCCCCTGTAGTAAACGCTGCTGTCAATTCCTCTACAATCAAGCTGGCTGAGGAGGGAAATTGGGTAAGATGGTTCGACGCTTGCAAGTCGTGGAAGGTCACATGGTAATATACTCCATTCTTGCCCCCATCCTGCGCCTCAGGCAATGCTGGTACACGATAATTAAGATTCCCATGGCGCCGAGATACCATTTTACCGTAACCATTGTCCGCCCATATTTTAATCACCCCTTCGGGTACTTCAATATGCCCCTGCTTGTATAACTCGGCAATCTCACCATACATCGCCATACAGCATACAGGATGCTCCACAAATTCACAGATCATATTGTACTGCTTGCGAACCACATACGAGATTAATTGTCCACGTTTGTCCGGCGTATTAAAGGAAGGATCATCTTCCCAAAAAGGCTTGTCACCCTGCCCGCGAAAAGATAATACCCATACAATCTTCTCTTCCTTTTGCCGTTCAATCGCTTCCTGCCACAGCTGTTCAAACAACTCGGGATGCTCTCTGTAGCTAGCTTGTTTACCCGGAAAGGCGCGCAAAAACATCTCCGCCCCCAACGGTTCAGCATGATGATGTGTGATCCATAAGCCCATGTCTGCTGCAAGCTTATGATGGATACCTGTGCGTGGTAAATCGGTTCCGGGAATCACCATATTTCCACCGCAGCGCAGTAACGCTTCAAAAACCGGCTGCCACACCTGCTCCGTCGGTGGATAATCATCCTTCCAGCCAATCAAGCACACCTCATCATTGACAAACCATCCCCGATATCGGACCTTGGACGGTATACTGTCAACATTCAGACTCGGCAAAACTATGGAATCCCGCTTAGGCGGTAGAATCTCCGCCCAGAACCAGAACGGCTCCACACCCAGAGCGAAACGGCTGTAATGAAGCAGTCCATAAATAATTCCTAATTCATCACGGCCAATAATATGGAGTACCGTTCCCTTGCTACCAGCAACAAACCGCAGACAATAGCCCTCTGGCCAATGCGGACAGCTATCTCCTTCCTGCGCATAACGGATAATGATCGAGGGCTCTACTTCTGTTTGCAATGGCTCTTTGCCAAACACTTGCTTATGATCTCGCACAATCATGTTCCAGGCGTGGGCAATTGGCACACTTTCATCAGTTTGAAGATTGTATCCGCTTTCAGATGAAATAGTCAGAGGTTCACAGGCTTTCATTTATTGTCATCTCCTATTTTTTTCAACTATGAGGATTCTTCTTGTCTTTATTTTATAGGTTGGCAACATACATATAAAGCTGTCCCAACATAAATATAGCTTTTTATCGGTAAATCACTTGAGAGTTGAAGCTTAATTCGAGAAAGAAAAAAGTAAGGAACAGGAGAGAAATAAGAAAGACTTGATTGCTACACTAAAAATGTTCCAAAAAACAGACTGCCCTTAAAGATTCAAGCGCAGCAAAAAGGAGACTTGATATGAAATTGAAAAAACGATTTGCCTCTTTGTTCCTGTTGGCATTGATGGCATTTATCCCGGTCCAGGCATATGCTTCTGAATCCGTTCCAACCACTCCCTCTGGAATTCCGATTTCCGAAATCGAAAACAGAACAGATCAAATTATGAAAAAATATATAGGAACAGCGATTCCTGGTGCTGCGGTTTCGATAGTAAAGGACGGGAAAATTGTTCTTTCAAAAGGTTACGGATACTCAAACATCGAGAAACAAACACCCATGAGTACGGAAACAACCTATATGGAGGCCGGTTCCGTATCGAAATTGTTCACCTGGACGGCAGTAATGCAACTGGTTGAGCAAGGAAAGCTGGATTTGAATACGGACATCCGCACATACTTGCCTGACGGCTTTCTCAAGCCTTCTTTTAATAAGCCTATTACCCTGAAATCACTGATGAGCCATACGGCAGGTTTTGAGGAGCACCTGGAAAAACTTTTGGTTCATGATCCTGCTGATCTTAGGCCTCTCAAGGAGCATATCGCACCCGGAAATCAGCCTGAACAGATTTATGAGCCTGGAACAGTGATTGCTTATTCCAACTATGGGACCAACCTGGCCGGTTATATTATAGAACGTGTATCCGGAATGCCTTTTGAAACCTATATTCAGAAACATATATTTGAGCCTCTAGACATGAAACATTCTTACTTTACACAACGGTATGATCTTATCCCAGAGGTTATCGAACATAAAGCAACAGGCTACTCCAAGAAGGATGGAAACTGGGTGGCAAAGCCGAATGTTTTCTTTAATGATGTGCCGGCGGGTGCGTTAAACATTACTTCGGAGGACATGGCTCATTTTATGCTTGCTCATCTGAACATGGACCATTCCTTAAAATATTCGCTGTTCAACAAGAATGAAACCTTGCGAGAAATGCATGAGGCTTCGTATACCCACTATCCCGAGCTTCCGGGGAATGCCCATGGCTTTTGGGAACGGTTCGCGGGAGATTATCGTGTTATCGAGCACGGTGGAAATACAGATTCATTCTCCTCTCTGGTCTCTATCGTGCCGGATCAAAACTTTGGGATCAGTATTCTGACTAATGTGGAAAATGAAATGTCCGGGGCGAGAAGCGAACTCATTGACCTGTTTGTCGGGGGTTCCCACGCTACTCCGCAAGCGGACAGCACGTTGAAGCATAGCGCGGATGTGGCGGGAAAATACCGCTCTGCTCGGGCAGTATCATCTGGTATATTGAAGCTTATACCCGTATTATCCAATGCGGAAGAAGTGGTCACAGCCAACGGCAATGGCGGAATCACTCTGAGTATTCCATCCATGAATATTAATGTTGATTATGTAGAAACCAAACCCTATTTTTTTGAACGTGTGACTCCCGGGAGCACTCCTTATGATTACGCGGGCCTAAACATCAGCCGTCTTTTTTTCTTAACCAATGCCGATGGTAAAGTGACGCAGTTGTCATATGGAGTGATCGATGACCAATTGCCGATATCCTTCCTGCAAACATCCATTTTCAGTTATATTCTGGTCGGGGGATGCGGTATTTGGTTTGCGCTTGGGTCTATTTTCGGTATTATTGGATGGCTGCGGAAGCTCAAGGACGCAAGAAAGCAGAAGAGTACTTCGCGGCTTCCCTTGCCTGACAGTGTAACCGTAATACCCTTGCTGGGTCTGCTTGTGATCGTCAATCTCATTGCTTCCAGCATCCAATTGATAAGCGACCCCTTTCAGCCTATGTCCAATTTCAATTTGAATATTATCTTTTTCTGGGTACTTGGGCTTGCCTTTGTACCGGCTGCCTATCTTGCTGTAAGAAAATGCAATGTTTCCAAAACAACATTGTTAAGAAAGGTATACACCGCGACGCTGATTCTTTCGTTTCTAGCTATTTCGATTTTCCTGTATTCCTATAATTTCTACTTTTTGGCATAGATCTACTTGGTTTGATCCTTTTTATAGCATAAATAGCCCTGCGCGATATATTTCAAGTCGAAACGTAAAAGACCGCCATTAGACGGTCTTTCTTTGTATTTTCTTCCCTATGAACACTCTTATCCATATTTCATAAACTACTAGTGTAGAAAACAGTTCTACAGAAAGAGAGTTGACTCAAATGAAACCTAAGAAAACTGGAAAAGGCGCAGCTTCTGTCCGCCGGACAATGAATAGACCCACTACACAGCCTCTCGCCTTGAAGAAAAAAAAGATTTTTCCTACCCAGGCAGTTGTTAGAAACGGCGGTTTTGAAAATCAAGATTTACCACCATGGATCGCAAATGTCAGCAACGTAACAGGTCAAATCTTTATTATCAATAACAATCCGCACAGCGGTAATCAAGCGGTCAGAATCACGGCTAACCCGGGACACAGTGTCTCACTTAGACAAACAATATCCGATCTGCGTAGAGGAAGAAGATACCGTGTGACCTTCTGGGTACGCAATCTAATCAAGCCTTTCGGTGGTAGACTTCAAGTTAGCCTAGGGGAGCAAACCTACACGATTCAGCTTACTTCGCTACCTTCATCTCAATATGAGAGAGTCTCCCGCACTTTCTCAATCTCAGGGAATTCAGGAACAGTTTCCAGAGATTTGGTGTTCCTTGTTACAGCACAGGATACTTTTTCCACAATTCTTTTGGATGATGTATCGATATCCTTATTAAGAACATAAATTACTTGGTATTGTAGGCATTTAGCCGTAAGCTCTCGCAAGAGCGACTTGATGGCACGAATTGATACACCGTAAGCTTGCCAAAACAAAAACGCCTCCCCGTATGTTAACGGAGAGACGTTTTTTGTTGATCCTGTGTACCTGCCGAATGCTCCGCTGCAGCTACAAGATCTCTCATTATTTTCGTTCATTTAACTTTGATGTGCCCGTTATAAATCAAGAATGCCGAGGACCGGGATCGAACCGGTATGGGTAGTCACCTACCGCAGGATTTAAAAGAATGAGTTTTTAATATACTGTACTGGCACACAGTTCCAAAAGCCAGCATTCTCAAGGCATTTATATGTTCGTATTGTTCTCATTTGAACTGTATTCTACACAAAATATACTACAGTCTGTCCCCAATAAGAAGAGCAGAAGGATAAATTCCTTACTGCTCTTTTGCCTTCTACTAAATACAAAATCATTATCCGCCGACCACTAGATTAGCGGGTAGTATCTTTTGCCGTATGTGTTGTCTTACCTCATGCACACTATCGTTTTTTGTACACTGTAATCTAATTTCTATCCTCCAACGCATCCTAGGAAAAAGCCAGTTTATTATAAACCGTGATAATTATTCCGAAATTAAAAAATGATACACAGTATACATTCTTAATGACTCTCTGGTTCTGAATAAGCTTGGACTACTTTTTTATGAGTAGTACCTTAGGCTCAAACTATTCCATCCGTTCCCGCTCCTCACTATGAATTAACAGGACATGGTTATGAAGAAAAATTCGTGATAATATCTATGTCATAGTAAGTAGATATGAATTAATCGTTTGGAGGGATAATTTTGACTAAAATTCACCAAAAGTTGACAGAATTAATTGGAAATACTCCTTTGTTAGCACTGTTGAACTACAGCCAAATCCAAAATATTGAGGCAAACGTGGTAGCAAAGTTGGAATATTTAAATCCGGCTGGTAGCGTTAAGGACCGCATTGGATATGCTATGATTAAAGACGCTGAGGAGAAAGGCTTAATCAATAAAGACTCCGTTATTATCGAGCCGACAAGTGGCAATACTGGAATCGGACTTGCATTTGCAGCTGCGGCTCTTGGATATAAACTTATAATTACACTTCCTGAAACGTTTAGTATCGAACGTCGCAAGCTTTTGACTGCGTTCGGTGCTGAGCTTGTGTTAACACCGGGATCCGAGGGGATGAAAGGCGCTATCAAGCGTGCTGAGCTCTTGGCTGCCGAAACACCAAACTCTTTCATACCACAGCAGTTTAGCAATCCTGCCAATCCAGAAATTCATCGCAAAACTACAGCTGTGGAAATCTGGCATGATACGGACGGCGGTGTAGATATTTTTATCGCGGGCGTAGGTACAGGTGGAACTATTTCGGGCGTTGGCCAGTTATTAAAGGAACGAAAACCTTCTGTAAAAGTGATAGCCGTCGAACCGTTCGATTCACCAGTGCTGTCTGGCGGTACTCCAGGTTCACATCAACTACAAGGACTCGGTGCTGGTTTCATTCCAAATAACTTTAATGAAGAATATGTGGATGAGGTTTTCAAAGTTAAAAACGAAGATGCGTTTGAAACTGCACGCCTGCTTGCCAAAACAGAAGGGCTGCTTGTTGGTATTTCTTCTGGGGCTGCGGTTTATGCAGCAACACAAATTGCGAAACTTCCAGAAAACAAAGGCAAGATGATCGTGGTCATATTACCTGATACAGGTGAGCGTTATTTGTCCACTCCGCTTTTCTCAGACGAAGAATTATAAAACGCCGAAGGCAGGGATCCCTCTGCCTCTTTTGTAAATTTTCCAGCCACGACAAGCAAGAGTCTATAGAATTGTTTCAATAACCTAAAGATGCCCTTCTTCGCTAGCGAAGAAAAAGTTACCTTGGCCCAGCGCGATGTCGTTGTAGCTCATCAGGCTTTTTCTGTAAAAGTGAGCTTCTCCGTAGTAGTCTTGTACCACTCTGTAAGCCTCTTTTTTTAACTTGATGCGGGTGTAACGCATCATCATCAGGAAGTCTTGATTGCGATATGAGAATCCTGCTTTTTTAATTAATCAGCTAAAACACTAGCGTCAAATGCTCCTAGAAAGACTCCGACTGAATTATCGTAGGTAAGGCGGTTGAAAACATTTCTTGTTTGTTGGATAACGTCAGTAGAATATTTACTCCCCTTAGATTTTTGCTAGATACTTGCTGAAATGATATCCTCCAACTTGATCCAACTAAAATCATCCTCGCCACGAAACAGTTTCACTTCCCTGCGAGCAGTATTTATAGACGTGATTACACCTGTGAGTTCTTCGTCATCGAACGGGCTAAAAACCACTAGTGTTACAGGTTGACGTGTGTTGTAGGACTCTATAAGCGCTTGCTCGATCAACTGGACTTCCTGATCGTCAATTTCCGGCTTGCCTCTCCGCTGACGGTCTTTCATGAGTTTTAAGTATGCTTCCTTGTGTTCTGGTATGATAATCCGGCTGCTTCCCCATAAGCCGTTACCTTCTAATTTTTTCGACATGTATGTAGCCTCCTGATGTATTATGTAGAAATTATATTCCGAACATACGTTCTAGACAAGGCTTTTTGTATACCGAATCCAAAACTTTTGTCCCAGGAAAATATTCCTAGTTCTGATAGACTATACGAAAATACAAAATCAGGGGGATAATATGAAAATTGTAACAGGTATATTGGTGGCTGCCGCGTTTCTAACGCTTGCAGCTTGCTCGCCTAAACAAACTGCCACAACAAATGACACCAAACCAGCTACTACGCCAACGAATACTGCCGCACCAGCAGCACCAGTGGAACAAAAGCAAGAAGATACGGTTACTCCTATAAAAAAGGGCGAGACAGTTACAATACAAGATTTCGCTGATATAACAGTAACGGGAAATAAGATTTCAAAAAAAATCGAACCTTCTAAACCGGGAGACTTCCATATACTATACGAATCCAAAGAAACAGACTCTACCTTCTTTGCTCTAGTCATTAAAGCCAAAAATCTTGGGACAGAAGAAATTAAAGCGGATAAAATAGCGGAAGTAAACCTAAAATTCGATAACAAATATGATTATGATACATTCAGCACTATTGAGGAACGTGGTGGTGAAGACTTTATTTACACCAACACCAGTGTAGACCCACTTAAAACGGGAACACTGTACTATCTTTCAGAGATACCCAGTGAGGTGGCTAAAAGTGATAAGCCATTAAAAGCAGAGATAAAGATTCAGGATAAAGTTTATGAATATACGATCAGATAAAAAACAACCCGGAGCAATCCGGGGTTTTAATATTCCGTAAAGTATCTATTGGCGTCACCCATGGGCATGATGATCTTCTGGTCCCTATCCCAGCCCTCTATAATTACGATATCCCACAGATTGTCATTAGCTTCCCATAAGATATACTTATCACGCTCCAAGGCCAGCAACCCGGCCCGTAGTCCTCTGTACGTCTGTCTGTCTTTATCTCCAGTTCTTTCATTGGGGGCAACCGTCTCCGACCAGCAGAATAGTTGTACAGTATCCGCAGTAGTTTGCGCTCGATGTCTGTACAAAGCTGTCTATTACATATGTATGTTTTGTCTTTTATAGCAAAGGAATCAAGTTCTTGTCCTCAGATTGGAACAAGAGCCTGATTCCTTAAATCCTGACCACCCGTCCAACGGGTGGTTTGCTCTTGGGGTATAACCCACTGTTTCTCCATTATTAGACATTCATCAAATTGGCAATAGGATCATTTCTTGTCCTTTATGGCGATCGGTATAAGTTCTTGTCGTTGACTCGGGACAAGAACTTGTACTGAATAGTATACAACACCTTGACCCTCAATGACTGGATATCCGCTTTCGTCGTCGGTCAGCGAAGTTTGTACATGTTTGCCGTGTTGCTTGGCATGTTCCTCATCGTTTAAATGCAGAACTCCTTCTGAATCCAGAAATGCAAAACGTGGTTGTGTAGTAGACATAATTCGTGATCCTCCTAAATAGGTTTAATTTGTTCCTGAATAAAGTGTAAATTCTTTCTACTCCGTACCTACTACGGATTTACATAGTTCTACTGTCAGCAGAAACCAAAGTATTTGACTGAGTGTCTTTATTCCATGCGACTTTTCGAATTGTCATACCGCTAGACTTCATAAAATAAGTTTTAGACGGACTTAGAAATTGGAACAGCGACAACTAAGGACGAGAAGATAAAGTCCTAGACTGTCGCTGTTCCATTGAACTAACGTATCCCGTTAGCGGAATAACATATACGAAATTCTGATATTTTTGTACAACAGACTTAATGTTTGATTTTCCTTGAAGTCTTTTTTAAATAGAAATTGTAGGCTGGTGCAATGTGTAGGTTAGTAATATTACGTTGTCTATACCTACTATGTATTTCTAAAAATTCATATATCTTCTTATTCTCTATATCGAATTTGCGTCTAACCTATTTTACCGATTTCGGCGGTAAACAATCTGTTGGCGGGAGTGGTAAAGAAGTCGATAGTAGAGCTTGACCGACCGAATATAAAATACGCCGTCGTTATGCCCCTCGTGCATCTTATCTATTTTGATGTCGTTTTATTCTGAATGCGGACATATGTGCCTCGATTGCATGAAACGACGGTTAATCACAGCAGAAACCGACATCCGCCCTCAAATAAAGGGCGCGATGTCGGCTTTAAACTTAACGGCCAAACTCCTTATTGATTATTTTATTGTGAGCCGGCTCCACTTCCGGAGCTACCGAGTTGATGCACGTTACCAAAATATGCTGCCCGCCTAGAGATCCGAAGGCTCTCGATTCAAATCCGAAAGTACCGCCGGCATGCCCCCAGTATGATTGCCCGTCAGCTGTTTTTATTTCATAAATCCCTAGTCCGACTTTACCTATAGGTGAATCTACTGTCGTGAGCATCTGGTTCATTATCTCTTGATTTAGAAGCTTTCCGCCCAACAGCGAACTGAAGAAGGTGGTCAAATCTTTGGTTGTTGAGACTATATCTCCGGCTGCATTTGCCCATGATTGATTCATTTCTGTTAAATCATACAAATGACCCGATCTGTCCATATTATATCCTGTGGCATGCTTACCTGGAATATCGTGACTATTTTCCATTACAAATGTCCCTGTCATACCGAGCGGTTCGATCAACCGTTTCCTGATCTGCTCCGCATATGTCTCTCCTGTTACCTTCTGAATAATTTGACCGGCTAGTATAGTATTCATGTTCGAATAGTTCCAGCCCTTCCCTGGCGCATATACAGGCGGCTTTGCTAGTCCCATGCTGATAAGCTCGTCGGACGAATAGTAACGGAATGGATTTTGAGGCAAGGTAATATCTCGAAAATCAAGATCAGTATAGCTCGCAAGCCCGCTTGTATGGTTCAATAACTGACGAATCGTAATTTTGTTGCCGTCATACCCATTACCCTTTATGACCCCCGGCAGCCATTTTTCGACCGAATCATCCAGGTTCAATTTTTTCTCCTGAGCCAACTGCAATACAACGGTAGCAGTGAATGTCTTCGTGATGCTTCCAATACGGAATGAAAAATCCGGCTCCACCGGGCGTGGTACTTCGAAACTGGCTGTACCCGTAGCGTAGGACCAGCGTTCCCCATCCTGTAGCCCGCCTGCCACGACACTTGGAACTCTTTTGTTGGTAACTACTTGATCCATGACGCGTTTGACTTCTTCCCGATGCTTTCTCTTCTTTTCTTTCTCGTTGAGTTCTTTTTTGGGTTCTTTTGCGAATTCCGACGATAAAATATTGTCGGTATTGGCAGCTTTATCGATAGCTTGATAAGTTGCCGTCTGACCCTCTGCGTGGACAGTTCCATAAGCCAGTGTACCCGCCAATATAGCTATTAAAGTAAGTGCAACTCCTTTTCGAATGGTGAATGATTTCATAACGCATCGCTCCTATTATTTTGAATGTTGTTCTGCTTTACCCCCTCACCTTACCTCTGATATTGTTAAATCGAACAGTGATAAAACCGTCAAGCTTTTGATGACATCGTACTTGGACCTGTCACATATACCGCATGACAAACTGTCAACTGTCTTATATGACGTGCTTGCTAAGCTACGTTCTAACCGCTGTTACCCCACCCTCTTTCGCTTGACGGATCGGGAAGTTATATTGCATGATAGGTCTGAATCATTCGGAAATTGATTTGCAAAAAAATATAAGAAGGTGTGCGTAATTCGTGTTCTCGATAATGAAAAAAAGGGTCTGGTATGATTGGATACTTGTGGCCATACGAACGCTTTGGCTGGTCATTATCGCAAGCGCTGGTTTTGTCGATCCGTCATTGACCGTTGTGTCGCTTTGGGCTGTACTTTCTCTTGCTTTCGTCGTTTATCTCGTTCCATTAATCATCCTCTATAGGAAAGAAGACTGGTATCTCACAATCGAAGTCACGGTAACGGGCTTTTTTTATCTTTATTTAGCCTACGTAGCCCCGGGATTGCTTTGGTCTTTTGTTTTACTCGTGATAACTATCGGCTTGACGAGCAGTCGAAGAACCTATGTGTGGACAGGTATCCTTAGCGGAATCGTATTCCCGGTATTGAACGGTTGGATTGCTGATCGTCTCCCGTATGAGTTTATCGTTAGCTGCAGCCTTGGTTTTGCCATCGGCTTCGCGTTTAATATTTTAATTCAGTCCCATAAGCAAGCCCGAATTATTCAAGAGCAAAAGCTGTTGCTGGAGCAGCATATTAAGCGGATTGAGGAACTTACGCTGATGGAGGAGCGCAGCCGACTGTCACATGAGCTGAATGACACGATTGGCCATACGCTTACCTCGCTCATCGTCGGCGTCGAATCACTGCGATCGTCCGTACCAGATGCGCAAATAGAGAGGATCAATTCGCTTGTCGGAATCGCCCAACACAGTCTGGTTGATATCCGAAAGCATCTGCATCAGCTCTCTCATACTCCGTTGAACCATTCGTTAAGTGAATCGCTGCGGCAATTAACTGAAGATTTTATGAAGTCAACAGGTATAACGGTCAAATTCCGTGTGATCGGCAGTGAGACTCTCGTTATGCAAAAAATAAACATTTGTTTATATCGTTGCCTTCAAGAGTCTCTAACCAACGTGGTTCGGCACGGCAAGGCGAGCGTGATATCCGTTCAGTTACATTTCAATAGTCAGCAGCTTCGATTACAGATCGAAGATAACGGCATCGGAATGGAAGAAATCCAATTTGGATCTGGGCTCAATGGAATGAAGGAACGACTTGAACTATTTCACGGCACGGTGTCCGTGCATTCCGAGTCAGGACAAGGAACTTTCGTCATATGTAACATTCCGTTGCAGACAGAGTCTGTACATGATGCGATCCGCCTGCTGATCGTTGATGACCAGGTGATCATTACCGACAGCTTGAAGCAAATTTTGGATCAGCATGCTGATTTTAACGTCGTTGGTACAGCCAGGGACGGGCGCGAAGCATTAGAACATTGTGATCGCTCCCAACCAGATATCGTGCTAATGGATATTCGTATGCAGGGAATGGGCGGGATTGAAGCTTTAGTTGAGATGAAGCAACGATGGCCTGATATGAAGGTTGTATTCATGACAACGTTTAAGGATTCCTTGCAGGCAGCAACTGCATTGGAGCGCGGGGCAGAAGGCTACATGCTGAAGTCGATTCATCCGCGGGAGATGAAGGAAGCCTTGAAACTTATTTATAATGGAGGAACCTGGATCGACCAATCGGTCGCTACGCGAGTTTTCGAAGAGATGAAGCGTCAACGTGAGCAGTTGGAGAAAATCGGTTCAAGTCAGGGAAACTCCCCGTACGGGCTTACGAAACGCGAGATGGAGATTCTGGAGCATCTGTCGAGCGGACTGCGCTACAAATCGATTGCCGCCAAGCTATTTTTATCGGAGGGAACGATCCGCAATTACTGCTCGATTCTCTACTCGAAACTCGGCGTCAACAATCGTGAAGAAGCATTAGAAATGGCGCGAATGAAGAATATCGTGTAGCTGGAGAATTTCCCGATGGTACTCACGATATAGGGGTCACATGCTGTTCTTTCAAGAAATGGGCCAGGTTCAACCAGTAGTGGTCGGTCGGTTCCATGCCAACGATGACGTCCTGAAACCCTTGCTCCGTCGCAATCTTTCTGAACCAGCTAACGAACAATTCAAAGCCTCACGGTCGTTCTCAAACGTAATGGCCTTCCCGAACTCAACTCCGCGGTAGTCTTGTGCCCGGGCGACATGTTTGAATTTAGTGATGTCTACACCGATAATTAAGGTAGAAGAAGTGATTTGATTAATACGTTCATTTTGAGTAGAATTCATCTTGTAGTCTCCTTGGGTTGTTTTTGGATCCGGTCGCTGGCCAGCATCGTGGACCCATTTACATCATACCAAGGAGTCTTTTTCATTCTCAAACCTCTTATTTCAACATAATAGGAATGCTGCCCGTTCGTATTATGTGATCAACCAGTTCTTTCTGGTTGGTTCTTTTTTTATTTTAGTTTAAGGATTGTAGGTGAGCTTAAAAGGCGATGATGCCGAATATATTAATGCCTTGCCTTCAACTGTTATTAAACTTCAGTTTCTGCTTCTTGTGCTTCCTGACTCCCTTGCTCTTCGACTTCTCTGACTCGTCGGTAAAAAGTCGTCCTCTTCATACCGATCTGTCGCATAGCCTCGGTTGCAGTTATCAGTCCGTCCTTCGCTTCTGTTACTATGGGTAATGTCAGACCCGCCGCAGATGTCTCTCCAGAGCAGGAAACTGTAGAGTACCCGCTCAGATCTGCAGAAGAGTGTTGGGAAAATTACTTGAACAGCCTTGGCACTGAAGTTGCAACGGCTTTCTGATGACATCATCGAGGCCGCTAAAGCGTCCATGTTCGGAATTTTATCCCCCCACAAAGAAGAACACGCCGTTATCCAGATTTATCAGCAGATTGAGTGTCCATTCACCGGAAGGCTCTTCGACTCAATGGACGAACTCGTACGCGAAACTATTCTGCATCTCATCGAGGAGTTAACCGCCGAGGAATAGCGTGATCCTGAACGAACAGCAGCGGATAGCTTCCAGGAGGAGAAACAATATCTTAACCACATTAGACTAAATACAGGTCATGTTCGGCGGACCTGTCTGGGCGAGGTGAATCAGAAACTTTATGCGATCTTGAAACGAGTTTACAAAGACTCCTTCGACCCTGAGGGGTGAAGCTGGAGGGATATCGATTCAAGAGTTTAAACCAAGTTGGCCACAGTCGGAACTATTTATAATAAAAAAGGAATGCCGGTTTTAACGACGATCTGTAGCAAATGGGATGACGGAACGGGTCTGGAAAACACTCCATAATAGTTCTTATCTTCCGCTTGCGACCCAATCTAATAAGCCTCCTCCCACTGCTCCATATGTGGCAGATCAGTTGCAGATTGGTTTCATGCAAAATGATTCGATGGCATGGACAGAAGACTTTTCACGATGTTTTGGTTGGGTGCTGAAGCTCGCCTACGAAGATCCGCGTTGCAGCGCTTGGCCATCCTCGTAGCCACAAGTCGTTGAAAGTCTAAAGCTTGCCATTACAATGCACAGTAGGGAGTATAACAAGGTTATTAATTAAATTTACATATAGTAACAACTACTTTGCGGGTGGTGTCAGCTTCGCCGGTACTGGGCCTATTGATAAGGATAAAAATTGTAACTCGCGAATATAATATAGATTATGTGAAAACGATAGAGAATAATAAAATTATTAAAAATATCTGTCCTACATTCTCTTTAAGGGCCGGACGCTAAAGACTCACAAGTAAAAAGGTACTTTTACATGTAGAGCGGAATGGATAAACAGTAAATCTGATCCTTTCTAGTATCAGATTTACTGTTTAATATTAGCTTTATGAATTTCAAACTCCTTACGCTCATATAAAAACTAAACCTACTTCATTATCAATTAGGGGACAAACTTGATAAATAGTGATTACTTTCTCCGTTGCAACAGCATTTGTTGGGTAGCAGCAACTTCCTCGTGTAAATCTTCGTTTGTAAAATGAAAATGCTGGCTGTACTGAACCACGACTTGTTCTAAACCAAACCTTTTAGAAGCCAATAAATCGTATATCCATCACGAACATACCACCTGGAATAATGAAATGAAACGACAATAGGCATGAAGTGGCCGTGCAAGTCATAGTATTCGGCGGCTCGTTTTATTTTATCAAATGATGGTGTTGAAAAGTAAGAGGGAACATGAATGTCATGCACAGGAAGTATAATTTCGATGGGGTCTTTTTGTATGCTTTTGAAATTAATAGTCTCCTTTGAAAAGAAAATTGTCATCAATGATATTTCTTTCTATTTCATCGTTATTCCTGCATAACTCCCTTTGCTTTTTTGCACCTGCCTCACCTTATACGGTAGAGCCGGATAATCTCTTGCTTTTTATTTCAGCTTCCCCCTATGTTTGTATTTAGTAGTACCGCTGTTTGTACCCAAAGCGTCTTCTTGTCTACTATGCTCTTTTCCTGATATCGATTCATAATACCCGGCCTGATTTGCAGCGTCCCAATACGATCCGCAGCCGGAAAACCTTCGGTCACTGGGAGCTGGATACGGTCGTTTCCAGCCGAGGAAAGAGTAAGCTTGCGTCGACACATCATGGAGGCAAAAACACGTTTTTACCAAGTGATTAAATGACGATCGCACGGCATTATCGATGAAGATCGCGTTTGGCTTACTAGCGGCTCAGTATCCGATGTCTGCGATTCGGAGCGCAACCGTGGGCGAGGGAAAGAATTCGTCTGTCACAGAGAGTTGGAACGGCTGTACGGCGTGGGTGTCTATTTCGCCGACCCGTTCTCATCCTGGCAACGAGACTCCAACGAGAATTCTAAGTCTTGAGCGTGAATTCATCTCAAAGGGTCATAACTTCGCTCAGGTGACAGATGCTGATCTGGAACAGGCTCTCGCCCTGATTAACAACCGACCCCGAAAAACTTAAGATGGAAGTCCTCTCACGAATCGTTTCAGGAGGAACTGTTGTACTTGTCTTGACAAGCCGTCTATTAAAAAAGGTGAAAGAAAACCATCATTTCACTGGTTTTCTTTCACCTTTTACGGTTTGAAGCTTTTTCAGTAGCTTATATAATGACTCTAATTATTCAAACCGTAAATTTCCATCAGTTATTATAAATCCAAATGTTTTACTTAAGGCTTGTAACTCACTCTCATTAACTTCCGTTATTTTGATTATCTTATTGTTATCGTCTCTAATCACCTTTGAAATCGGATTTACCTTTAGCATCATAGTAAAAATTATTTGATCTACCTTCATTTTTTATATCCTTATCAACAAACAATCTGACTTGCTTGTCATGGAAGAGAAATCTGTCCTCTTTCTTATCATAGGTTAGACCATAGGCAATGTAATCCTTTAAAGAATCATAATTAAAATCGGCACCTTCACCAGCTTCTTGTGCTGAGGTAGTTGAACTGAGGCTTGTATCGTGATGATTTTCAATGGCTTGGATTTCAGGTGTACTCGGTGGAATGGGGAGCGCGATGAAGTCCAGCGGCAAGCCGATGAGCAAGACCAGGTATCCATAATCGTGAAACAATTATTCAACTAACCCGATCAGGTCCATGAGCATTCTCCCTCTTGTGCTGCAAAGTCCCGCCAGCCGAGACAAGCTTGTTTTGCGGCAAAATCAAATAAAAAAGTGCAAGAACCGCCAGTAAAGCAGCACTGATGCTAATGGCAGCGGCATTCGTATACTGGCTGGCTATCCATCCCCCGATGACCGGGCCAATCATAATACCGAGCCCTTCAATCCCGGAGAGTACTCCCCACCCGGTCCCCTTCTGATCCTCCGGAACAAGGTACGACAGCACCGCATTCCAGGCCGGAAGCACGGCTGAGTAAGACAATCCCAGCATAAAGGCAAACAGCATCGTTAATGCAGGCGGCGGCATGGATACGACTAACAGAGCCAATACGACCGTAAGCGATACGAAACCGGCGAACAGCATTTGCTTGTGCCCCCATCGATCGGCCAGCTTTCCCATCGGGACAAGAAACAGCATCGCGCCGGCCCCGCCTAATATGAGCATTAGCGAATATTGCGGCTGGCTCAGACCGAGATGGTCAGCGGCAAAACCGGGCAGTATCGGCAGCAGCAGTCCCGCGGCGGTCATCTGCAGGACCATGCCTGGCAGCAGCCATTTCAGCTGAACGAGCCTTCTTCGCAGTCCTGCCGCTTGCTCGGAAAAGCTGACGTTCTGGAGATGCAAGGGGGTTGTTCTGTTAATCCCGAACGATGCGATGCAGCCGACGGCGAGCAGCGCAACCATCAGCCGGAAGGCAGGTTCGAAGCCATAATCGAAGGTGAGATTGATTGTGACCGGCCCCAGACCAATGCAGGCCAGCCACACGGTGTATATCGCCCCAATCTGGGCCGCCCGCTCCGTCAGTCGGACTTTCTCCAAACAAATGAGCCATATAGGCGACGCCCCCATCCCAAGCATCATGGAACCGGCAACAAGCCCCCAGGCATACGGACTAAAGAACACGGCGGCTAGTCCGGACAGCATCAGGACGAAAGTGGCGGGCAGCAGCCAGCGCAGCGAAAACCTGTCCAGCAAATATCCAGCCACACATTTAATCAGCGTATCGGCTGTATAATGAAGCGAGACGGCAAGACCGACCAAAGCAACAGTTTGCCCCGACTCGTTGACGGCAAAGTTCGGCAGGAACGAGAACAAGAAAGCGCTTCGGACAAACTCTGTGCAAAAAAGCACCGTGAACAGCGTCAGAGTAGAAAGCTTGAACGCTCTCCTCCCGCTCATCATATTCCACTCCTTCTTAAGGGACTTGCCTCAGGAAACAAATGCCGGACAATATGGTCCGCAGCCGCTTTCTGCCTTGCTGCGAGCAGCCCGTTCATCATCGACTGCTTGATCTGCTCAGAGGAGATCATCGCTTGTATCTGCAACACCAGATCATGAATCGTAAAGGCCACGACTGCCGCTCCTTTGCGCTGCAAATACAGGGCATTTTCCTTCTCCTGCCCCAGAAACGGATTTAGGATGAAAATTGGAACACCGGCCTGAATCGTCTCGGATAGTGTAACGCCTCCCGCTTTCGTGACTACGCAGCAGGCGCTGCTCATCAGAACATGCAATTGATCGGTGAAGCCGAATACATGCACTCTTGCATCATCCGCCCAGCTCTCCGCAAGCCTCCGTCTCCATCCTTCCTGCCGGCCGCAAATCACTTGAATGCGGACGCCTGACAAGAGCAGCAGCTTCCCGATGAGCCTCGATAGCGAATGCAATGTGCCGCAGACGTTAGCCATAAGCAGAATCAAATGCTCATCTGCTTCTTTAACGGAGCCGGGACCGCTCATTGCCGCATCATGAAATGACTCCCTGACCGGAATTCCGGTCACGGTAATACGACTTTCGGGGACGCCCTGCCTGACCATGGCCTCTTTCACGTCGCTGGCAGGGACAAAATAATGATCCGGCTTGGCGAACAGCCATCTTCGGTGAACGTCAAAGTCCGTTATGACAACAGCAGTCCGGGGACGGATCGCAGATAATGCCTCGCTGCTTGGCAAGCTGCCGAACGGGAATGTATAAATGATGACTTCCGGCTGGTACTGGAGGATGATTTTCTTGAGCCTGTCGCCGCCAAGACTGTTCATCCAGACTGCGATCTTTCCCTTCATGGGAAGCTGGTTGGTCAGATGGTAGGTCCATCCGTAATAAGGAATGCCCAGGCTGGCTGCATACAGGCTTTGCCGGTACAGATAGCGGATTATTTTGTTCAGCACAGGATAAGCTTCCCGGAACAAGTCGACAACCGCCACCTGGCTATAACCATTGCGGATCAAGCTTTGCTGCAACACCTTGGACACCTGATGATGACCTTCTCCGTAATCGGCCGTTAAAATTAAAATTTGCGGTTCCTGTCCCACTATTGTCACCTCATTTCCTTTGTCAAGCCATTTCATCCAGACGAACGAATTGCAAGTTGCGTCCCTGTAATTGATGCAGTACTTCCTCCAGAGCCCGAAGCATAAAATATGGCGCGTGACGGTCCGCTCCCGGCGAATCTCCGCTGTCATGCAGCAAAATAACAGATCCGTCCGTAATTCCGTTCAGCAGCGTTGCCTTCAGCTTTTTGCGGCAGCTTCTGCTGCGCCAGTCCCCCGCCTTCAAGGACCAGAGTACGATGCGGTACGATTTGGGATGAAAGAAATCGAAAGCGTTCATGAGCCCCCAAGGCGGGCGATAGTGATCCGGCCTTTTTCCAATTATGGATTCAATAATATCTGCGGTCCGTTTCATATGATCACGCCGCACCGTCCAGGGAAGCATCAGCCAATTGGAGATGTGATTGTAATTGTGGATTCCAATCTGATGACCTTCACGATCCATTCTTCTGATCAGATCCGGGTGCAGCTCCGCCTGCGAGCCAAGCACGAAGAATGTGGCCTTCACTTGATAATCCTGCAATAAATCCAATAATTCCGGTGTATACCTCGGATGCGGCCCATCGTCGAACGTGAACGCTACCTGGTTCTTGGTCGTTCCCTTACGAAAGGCTCCAAACCTGATAATTCTTGGCAGAAAACTGGGAATTAGCATATACAGACTGATGAAGCCTATGAGCCCAATCAACAAATATTTAACAAGCAACGTCTTTATCCCCCTTAGTGAAAATTAAGCTTAAGCATACTGCTGCAAGGAGCAAACCCATTTTTCTTCCTGTGTATCGCTCTGCATGCTCAGAATTTGCATGACCGCATGTCTGGCGGAATCCTGCTGTCTGCACAGCCCTGCCTTCTCCCTCATTTCTTCCAATAGGGAAGGCTGTTGAACCAGCCGTTGAAGCTGATCCTGCAAATTGTCAATCTGACATAGATACGCTACTCCCGCTTGAATCAAATAATCGGTATTATCCTTTTCCTGCCCCAGCCGTGGCTCCAGCAGCAGCATGGGAAGCTGAAGCGCCAGCGCTTCGGAGGTCGTCAGTCCGCCCGGCTTAGTAATCAATACGTCTGCGGACGCCATCCATTCATGGATGCCCTCCAGGAAGCCTGTCAGTATGACGTTATCCCTGTCTCCCAACGCTTCATGCAGGCGGTACAGCAGCTTCACATTGCGTCCGCATACGATGACAAATTGCACGTTAGGGGGAAAAGAGTCAGATTGCATTTGCTCAATGAAGGATTTATCAATAATCCCGCAGCCGCCGCCCATCACCAGCACGACAAAGGCGTCAAGAGCCAAGGCCAGCTTCTCGCGCAGCCGGTCTTTATTGTCGTGCTGACTGTAGGATGGGCGAACAGGGATGCCCGTTACAGCGATTTTGTGGTCAGCAACGCCTTTTCTCTGCAGAGCTGCACGCACGCCTTCGGAGCCAACCAGATACAGATCCGTAAACGGATGTATCCAATAGCTGTGATCGGAATGGTCGGTAATGACCGTTGCCGCAGGCAGATCCGTCATCCCTTTTTCCTTAAGCAAGGAAATGGCGGCTGATGCCAGCGGGAACGTGCTGACAATCAACGTCGGCTGTTCCTCATTCAGAAGTTTGAGCAGCCGCTGCAGGCTGGTCGTGAGAAAATGCTTCAGGAAAAAAGTAAGTGTACTGTCCGTCCGGGTCTTCTGATACATATATCCGTATGAGGAGGGAAAATGCTTCACCCATTGCAGGAAGCAATACCGTTCAACCACATGCATGCGGGGATGGATCCATTGCATGAAGTCGACCACCTCTACTCCCTGTTTGTACAGCACCGATGCCTCCAAAATCGCCTTGGCCGCCTGCATATGTCCATCCCCGAGCGCGCCGGACAGAATCAGCAGCTTTTCCCGTTTCATGCTATTCATCAACAATCGCCTCCCTCGTGAAATTTAACTATGCATGAACAAAACAACCAGCACCGCCGTTAGGAATCCGACCATCCCACCAGCCACACAATCGATCGGATAGTGATAGCCCCAATAAACCCGGGATATGGCCACCAACAAGGCCAGACCAATCAAGACAAGCATAATTGCCGGCGATGAGGCCAACATAAAAGGTGTAACCAGGGCGAAAATAGCGGTAGTATGGCCGGATGGGAAGGAATAATCCTTCAACGGGAATTTGCCTACCTTCACCTGCTCCAGCTTGCGGAAAGGCCGGTCTCTGCGCACCTTTCTCTTGATCAGGACAGCAATGATATGGCTAACGGCCAGTGCGATCAAGCTTTGCAGCCCGATTCTGCTGAACTCCCCCTCGGCGAACCATGCCAAGGACACTGCGCAAATGATGGTAAACAAAGCTCCGCCCAAATGGGTAATCCATCCGAACAATCGGTCCATTGCCCGACTGCTCAGCCGCTGGTTGCACCAGAAGAACATCGTTTGATCAATTCGCCTTATCCACTGCATCCTGTTTTCCGCCTCCATTCCCTGTTTTTTCGATCGGTTGATGTTCATCCCTTATCTTCCTCCGCTCGCACAGCTTCCGTATCAAGAACCATATTGCCGCAATCGCTACACCAACGCCCACCAGCGTAATCGTGAGAACTTTGTTCACCATATTCTCTGCCGCGCGGCCATATATATAGAAGAGAAAACCGACTACATAAAACTTCACCGCCCGGCCAATGGCCGCATAGCTGAGCAGCTTCCATAACGGATAATTCATGCATCCAGATAAAATCGTAAATATTTTAAATGGGATCGGAGTGAACGATCCGATCAGGATTGCGGCCTCGCCGCGGCGGGCAAATAAGTCGCTTGCCGAATCCAGCCATTTTTTCTTCATTACACCGCCCATAACATGCTTTCCCGACACCTTGCCGATCCCATAACCGATCGGTGTCCCAAGCAGACTTCCTGCAAAGCCAACCGTAGCGAGCCATAAAGCCGACTCCGGTTGCACCGCGCTTAAAGAAAGCTGCAGGAAGAACGCCGGGATGGGGAAAATAATCGCATCGAGCATAGCATGAATGAAAAGTCCCGTCGCTCCGAAGTTCTGTAAAAATTCCATAATTTTATCCATGAATGCCTATCCCGCCTTTGTTACAGAGCATGATGAAAAATAGGTTGCCTCCGGGCGGTATGGGTTTCCACTCGCTGTGTTCCAACTCCATACCGCCCTCCAAGAACTTACTCACCACGCTCTTAGTTTCTTTTGTTTTAATTAATTGGAGCTTGATTTGGGTAGACATAACTCCTTTGAAACGGACTGCCTCTTCACCGTCATAAATCGGTTCCTCAGCGAGCTGCGGGAGTGAATCAGCATCATCGGTATCAATTGTTCGGTCTTGCGGCCAATCCGCTTCTTGCCTTCAGGGTGCATGACGGATAACAATAATCGTAGATAAGCCGTTGTAATGCGTTGGAACAGATCGGACTTCATCGGTTGTTGTTCGAAACCAAGACCATGTGTCAAACCACGATGAAGCAGCGTAATCCCGACTAACGCCTTCACCTCTCTGAACTCCGGCTGACTTGCGAATGCCTCGCTGATCTGCTGCATGGATTTCCGTGTAAGCCGGGCCGTCATGAGCGCCGCGCGGTTTGAGTCTTCGAATTTGATCAGCGTCAGAATCGTTTCATTATTGAGATGGAGTTCCCCGACCAGATCGCCTTTATCGATGATGGTGGAGTCCGCACAGACGATGCTCTCCCCTCGGTGTTTCTTAATCATGACTTTGCAAATTCCAAAGTGCGATGTATGCGAGCCGCGAAAGCGTGAAATCCAATCGAACCCTCTTTCCCACACCATCCAGGCCGCCTGCATTGAAGATTTGCGTAAACGAAGCAACATTGATCCAACCATCCCTCATTCTTATTTTAATCGACAAATTTCATTGAAATTGTCAAACTGAAATAATATTTCTATGTGAATTCCTTATTTCTGTTAACTTTATGATAGAGGATTTAACCAAAAGAGCATACGGGCTAGGTACTGGTTGGTGGCCCGTCTTGAGACGGGGCCGGATACATCCGGTTGCCTACTGTCTATGATTAAATATGAAAAACAAAGCATAATTAAACGTAAAGAAATTCTTAAGAAAAGGTTAATTTCGTTTGGGGTCGGAGGGTCCGTCACTCAATTTGATGCACATCGCTAATCGCTCAAGTTTAATTTGATATATAAGTGCGACCAAAAATAATTTCGTTACATGCTAGTTAAGATTCATTTGCACTCCTAACAATCCAATCAGGTAATACCGATAGGATGACTTCTCCTTCTGAAAAGTCCGGATGATCCGAATCACATCGGTACGATGCTGATCGGAAACCTTCAATTAAAGCAGTGTGCAGCGCGTGCTGGGAAAATGACGGAAAGTCCCCTCATAGACATCTTCTTCAACAAACCCTGCAACCTAAGGATTCGTCGCCCTCTTACGGCCAAAGCTAAACAATTCGTTCAGTTCTGCGTCTATTGCCAGAGAGGCATGGTATTGAAATCTGCCATATACTAATTCTGATATTCGATTTTTCGTAGGGGGGGGCGATTTCTTTTCTTAATTTTCTCTGATTATCCATGGTTTCCCCTAAGGTAACCGCTCCCGCATTTTTTGATTGAATTACAAGTCAAAGAACTTTGATTCGTCCCCTGCCTCAAGGGCGTATTTAGATCGTCCGTCTCCTGGTAAACAACCAACCGCCTGTCAGAAATATACAGCTGAATAAGAACGTGAGTCCAAATCCCTGAAGTAGCGAATCGTTAAAGAGCAGCGTTAGGAATCCGTCTCCAATATAGCTATTAAAGTAAGTGCAACTCCTTTTCGAATGGTGAATGATTTCATAACGCAATCGCTCCTATTATTTTAGAATGTTGTTCTGCTTTACCCCCTCACCTTACCTCCGATATTGTTAAATCGAACAGTGATAAAACCGCCAAGCTTTTGATGACATCGTACTTGGACCTGTCACATATACCGCATGACAAACTGTCAACTGTCTTGTATGACGTGCTTGCTAAGCTACGTTCTAACCGCTGTCACCCCACCCTCTTTCGCTTGACGGATCGGGAAGTTATATTGCATGATAGGTCTGAATCATTCGGAAATTGGTTTGCAAAAAAATATAAGAAGGTGTGCGTAATTCGTGTTGTCGATAATGAAAAAAAGGGTCTGGTATGATTGGATACTTGTGGCCATACGAACGCTTTGGCTGGTCATTATCGCAAGCGCTGGATTTTGTCGATCCGTCATTGACCGTTGTGTCGCTTCGGGTTGTACTTTCTCTCGCTTTCGTCGTTTATCTCTTTCCATTAGTGATCCTCTATAGGAAAGAAGACTGGTATCTCACAATCGAAGTCATGGTCAAGACCCCATTTTATAGACACTAAAAAAAGACCCTAGGCTATAAGCTGCTTCCGATA
>NZ_POVS01000034.1:8894-9645 GCF_002894905.1 Paenibacillus sp. F4 | reverse complement strand
CTGATGACGGAGCGCTCGGTAGATATGATCGTGGGGATGTTCGGGATTATGAAAGCCGGAGGCGCGTATGTTCCGATAGATCCGACGTACCCAGAGGAACGTATCCGCTACATGCTCGATGACTCAGGTGCAGAATTGCTGCTAACGCAAAGCCATCTGGTGGAAAAGGCCACTTTTGGCGGCAAGGTACTGGTGCTGAATGGGGTGCAGGAGGTCTACCACGAGGATGGTTCGAATCTGGAGCCGTTGTCTGGCCCGAACGATCTGGCATATGTGATTTATACGTCGGGTACGACGGGACAGCCGAAGGGCGTGATGATCGAGCACCGCGGGCTGTGCAACCTCAAAACCTATTTCGATGAAACATTACAGATGAGCTTGTCGGATCATGTCCTGATGTTTGCCAGTTATTCCTTTGATGCCGCTTGCTGGGAAGTGTTTCAAACGCTGTTCTGCGGAGCGACGCTATATATACCGACGTCGGAAACGATTTTAAACTATGGACAGTTCGAGCAGTACATGGCGAAACACCAAATTACGGCCGTGTTACTACCACCGACGTACGCGGTGTATCTAGAAGCAGAGCGACTGCCAGACCTGCGCATCCTGCTCACGGGGGGATCCGCGACATCGACAGACCTGGTAAACAAGTGGAAGCATCAAGTAGCCTACTACAACGCGTATGGTCCAACAGAGAATTCCATTGTCACGTCGATTTGGCCGGTGTCTGAGGACGCGAATGCGGAGGAAC
>NZ_POVS01000034.1:394-8857 GCF_002894905.1 Paenibacillus sp. F4 | reverse complement strand
GTCCCGAATCACCGCGTCTATATCGTGGATGCACAAGGACATCTGGCGCCGGTGGGTGTAGCTGGAGAACTGTGTGTATCAGGTGTAGGACTGGCACGTGGATATCTGCATCGCCCCGAACTGACGGATGAGAAATTTATACCGAATCCGTTTACGGACGGAGAAACCGGATATGAACGGATGTACCGGACAGGGGACTTGGCGAGATGGATGCCGGACGGGAACATCGAGCACCTGGGACGGATAGATCATCAAGTGAAAATCCGGGGCTACCGGATTGAACTGGGTGAGGTGGAGGCGAACCTGTTAAAAGTAGAACATGTGCAAGAAGCCATCCTGCTAGCCCGAGAAGACGGGCAAGGGCAAAACCAACTGGTAGCCTACTATGTGGCAGAACAAGAAATGAATGCAGGTGTGCTGCGCAGCCTACTGGGTGAAAAGCTGCCTCACTATATGGTACCTTCATACTTTGTACAGCTGGAGTCCATGCCACTGACACCGAACGGAAAAATAGACCGCAAGGCATTGCCAGCACCCGAAGGCAGCCTGCAAAGCGAAGGGGATTATATAGAACCACGCACAGCACTGGAGCAGATGTTGGTTTCGGTGTGGCAGTCGGTATTGGGTACGAAGAGAGTTGGGATTCTGGACAATTTCTTCGATCTGGGCGGCGATTCAATCAAAGCGATTCAAGTATCCTCCCGATTGCTGCAAGCTGGCTACAAGCTGGAAATGAAGGATCTATTCCAATATCCTTCCGTGTCGCTGCTGAGTGGTCACGTACACAAGGTTAGCCGTACAGTCGATCAGCAGGTAGTATCCGGGGAGGTTCAATTGACCCCGATTCAGCAATGGTTCTTTGGACTATCCTCAGCAGAGCCGCATTATTTTAACCAGTCGGTGATGCTGTATAGAGCACAAGGTTTTGACGAAACTGCACTGCGTCAAACGGTGTTTAAAATCACCGAGCATCACGATGCGCTGCGCACCGTTTTTCGTCAGACTGAGCAGGGATATGAGGCATGGAACCGTGGCTTGAACGAAGGTGAGTTGTATACTCTGGACATTGTCGATTTAACGAATGTAGCAGAACCCGAAGTTATGACGGCGATGGAAGCGAATGCGAATGCCATCCAAAGTTCGATCCGTCTGGATGAAGGACCGCTGTTGAAGCTAGGATTATTTCATTGTGCCGATGGGGATCATCTGTTAATTGCAGTTCACCATTTGGTGGTGGATGGCATCTCATGGCGAATTGTGTTCGAAGATTTTGCAGCAGGGTATGAGCAGGTCATTCGAGGTGAAGAGATTCGTTTGCCATACAAAACGGACTCTTTCTTGAGCTGGGCAGAGCGTTTATCCGAATATGCCAACAGTCCTGCCTTCGAATCCGAGCGGGAGTACTGGATGAATCTTGCCCAAACGGATCTCGCATCGTTACCTAAGGATCATGAGAGAGCGGAAGGACAGCATTCTCTGTTGAGAGACAGTGAGACCGTGACAGTGGCTTGGAGTGAGCAGGAAACACGACTATTGCTTCAGGAGGCACACCGGGCGTATAACACAGAGGTCAATGATCTGCTGTTAACTGCACTCGGCACAGCATTGTACAACTGGAGCGGTCAAGAGCGCGTGCTGGTCAATCTCGAGGGACACGGTCGGGAAGCGATCATTCCGGATATCGACATCACACGTACGGTGGGATGGTTTACAAGCCAATATCCGGTGCTGCTCGATGTTGACGGAAAGGTAGAAGTGGGACAGCGAATCAAGCGGGTGAAGGAAGATTTGCGTCATGTACCGCACAAGGGCATTGGCTACGGTATTTTGAAATATTTGTCTCAGGATGCGAACCTAGAAGCATTGACGTTCCAACCCGAAGTCAGCTTCAACTATTTGGGACAATTTGATCAGGATGTGGACAATAGCGATATCGTGTTTTCTTCTCATAAGGGCGGAGAGCCGATAAGTGGCAGCTTCCTTTTGGAGCAGCCACTTAATATAAACGGAGCAGTCACGGCGGGCGTATTGACTCTGGAAATTCGCTATAACAGCAAAGTGTATCACAAAGAGAATGTGGAGAAATTCGCAGGCTTGCTTCAGGAAAGCTTACGGGAAATCATAGTTCATTGCGCTTCCAAAGAACAGAGCGAGCTGACGCCAAGTGATGTGCTGTTCAAAGGCTTGACGCTGGAGCAGTTGGAACAACTGGCCGCGCAAACAGCCCATGTGGGAGAACTGGAAGATGTTTATACGCTCTCGCCTATGCAAAAGGGAATGCTTTTCCATAGTTTGATGGAGCCGGAGTCGGGCGCGTACTTCCAGCAGGTCTCGTTTGATTTAATGGGTAGCTTTGACATGAATGTTTTTCGTAAGAGCCTAGATGTGTTCATACAGCGGCATGAGGCGTTGCGGACGAACTTCCATACCTTGCAGGATCAGGAGCCCTTGCAGTTGGTATTCCGTCACAAAGACAGTGAGCTTTCCTTCGAGGATCTGCGCAATATGGAGGAAGCGGAGCGAAAGACGTATATCCAGAGCTTTAAACTGCAAAATCAAGCTCGAGGCTTTAAACTGGATACCGACACGCTAATGCGCATAAAGGTTTTGCGGACAGAAGAAGAAACGTATCACTTGGTCTGGAGCTTCCACCATATTGTGATGGATGGCTGGTGCTTGTCGCTGGTCACAGGTGAAGTGTTCGGTACGTACTTTACGCTTCTAGAACAAAAGCAGCCGGAGTTTACAGCGGTCACATCTTATGGAGAATACATCAAATGGCTCGAGCGTCAGGATGAACGTGCGGCAAGAGACTACTGGAGCAGCTATCTGGCAGGCTTTGAGCAGCAGACTTTGCTACCTGGAAAAGATGTCTCCCGGAAGGAACAGGCCGAAGACGACGAAGAGTATTTAACATCTTCAGCAGCTAAGTCATCTGAATATATTCCTGAACAACTAACGCTTGAGCTGGACAGTACATGTAGTGAAGCCATGCACCGGATTGCAAAGCAGCAGTGGGTCACGATCAATACGCTGATACAGAGTATATGGGGCCTCATTTTACAGAAGTACAACAATAATGAGGATGTAATTTTTGGTAGTGTCGTTTCTGGTCGTCCGACTGACATCAATGGCGTGGAGAACACGATCGGTTTGTTTATTAATACGATCCCGGTTCGGATTCAAAGCGAAAGGAACACCACCTTTGCAGAAGTCATGCGGAAAACGCAGGAACAGGCACTTGCTTCGGGGAGGTATGACAGCTTCCCGTTGTATGAAATTCAGGGGTTGACCGACCAGAAGCAGAACTTAATCAATCACATTATGGTATTTGAAAACTACCCGGTGGAGCAGCAGGTCGAACAGATTGGAGAGGTACAGCCGTCTGCTTTTGAGATTACGAATGTAGAGGTTGTTGAACAGACGAATTATGATCTGGACTTGATGGTGATACCGGATGAAGTGTTCAAAATCATATTCCGATATAACGCCAATGTGTACGATCGGGCTACGGTGAAGCGCATGCAAGGACATGTGTTACATGTGATCGGGCAAGTTGTAGAGAATCCACATATTCGAGTTGACGAGCTGGAACTGGTGACACCTGAAGAGCAGGCGCAAATCCTTGGGGTTTGGGGAGAGACGGTAGTAGATTATCCGCAGAATCAGACGCTAAGCACACTGTTTGAGGAACAGGCGGCGCGAACTCCGGATCAGGCGGCCGTGCTGTTCGGAGCAGAGGCGCTGACCTACGGTGAGCTGAACGAACGGGCAAATCGTCTGGCACGGACGTTACGTGCGGAAGGAGTGGAAGCGGATCAGCCTGTAGGCATTCTGGTACAACGCTCGCTGGAGATGATCGTGGGTATTTATGCGATTCTCAAAGCAGGTGGAGCTTATGTGCCGATTGACCCGGAATATCCAGCGGATCGAATCCGTTTCATGCTGGAGGACTCGGGAGCGAGATTGGTATTGACGCAATCGCATCTGGCAGAGCAGGCGAGTCTGAGCTTTGACGGCAAGATGCTGATACTGGATGGCAAAGATATTTATCATGAAAATGGTTCGAATCTGGAATCATTAGCAGGGCCGCGTCATGTGGCTTATGTCATCTATACCTCTGGTTCGACTGGAAAACCGAAGGGCGTGATGGTCGAGCATCATTCGGTGATCAACCGGGTCTTGTGGATGCATGATCGGTATGGTTTGAGTGAGGAAGATACGATTTTGCAAAAAACCGCCTTTACGTTCGACGTATCGGTATGGGAGCTGTTCTGGTGGTCGATTGTCGGCTCGAAGGTGAGCTTGTTGTCTGTTGGCGGTGAAAAGAATCCCGAGGACATCATGGAGACGATTGCGCGCGATGGTGTGAGCACGATGCACTTTGTACCTGCGATGCTGCATGCGTTCCTAGAATATGTAGAGCAGCAGCCACTGAAGGTCGTGCAGGCAAAGCTTGGCACATTAAAACACGTGTTTGCCAGTGGCGAAGCGTTGCCGCCGCAACATGTGGCGCGTTTCCAACGCCTTGTATCAGGTATCGCTGGAGCGAAGCTGATCAATCTATACGGACCGACGGAAGCCACGGTGGATGTATCGTACTTCGATTGCGAGCCAACCGAAGCGTATGCAATTATTCCAATCGGAAAGCCAATTCAAAACATTCGTCTGTACATCGTGAAGGAAGGTACGGAACAGTTGCAGCCGATTGGAGTTGCGGGTGAACTGTGCATCAGCGGTGTGGGTGTGGCACGTGGCTATCTAAATCGTCCGGAACTAACTGCTGAGAAATTCGTTGCCGATCCGTTTGCGAGTGGCGAAGCGGGCTATGAGCGCATGTACCGCACTGGAGATTTGGCGAGATGGATGCCTGACGGCAATATCGAATATCTGGGCCGGATCGACCATCAGGTGAAAATCCGTGGTTACCGGATTGAGTTGGGCGAAGTCGAATCGCAGTTGCAGAAAGTAGAGTTCGTACGGGAAGCGGTTGTTATAGCTCGTGCGGACGAGGCAGGTCAAAAGCAAATGGTGGCGTACTATGTGGCTGGACAGAACATTGACGTAAGTGAGCTAAGAAGTGAGCTGGGCCGGAAGTTGCCAAGCTACATGGTGCCATCGTTCTTTGTACAGCTAGAGCGGATGCCGCTGAGTCCAAATGGAAAAATCGACCGCAAAGCATTACCAGCACCGGAAGGCAACCTGCAAAGGGGAGTAGATTATACAGAGCCGCGTACAGCCCCGGAACGGGCATTGGTGGCGGTTTGGCAGTCGGTGCTGGGTGTAAAGACCATCGGTATTTTGGACAATTTCTTTGACTTGGGCGGGGATTCGATCAAGGCGATCCAAATTGCATCCCGTGTATTCCAGACAGGTTATAAGCTAGACATGAAGGATTTGTTCCAATATCCAACGGTAGCAACACTGGCTCCGCATATTTGTGAGGTCAATCGGATCGCGCATCAGGGAGAAGTGAGTGGAGAAACGGTTTTACTCCCGATTCAGCACTGGTTCTTTTCGCAGGAACGTGAGCATCCGCAGCACTTTAATCAGGATGTAATGCTTTATAGCGCCGCAGGCTTTGATGAGACAGCGGTTCGCCGGGTCATGGATAATATCGTGAAGCATCATGATGCGCTGCGTACGGTTTTCTACAAGACCCCCTCCGGGTATGAAGCTTGGACACGCAGTGTAGAGGAAGGATCGTTGTATACGCTGGAAACCACAGATTTTCTTGAACTGACGACGTATACTGAGAAACTTGAAGCGAAGGCGACTGAAATTCAAAGCAGCATCAACCTGGCCGAAGGACCTCTGGTAAAGCTTGGTTTGTTCCGTTGTGCCGATGGCGATCATTTGTTGATAGCTGTCCACCATTTAGTGATAGATGGGGTATCGTGGCGGATTCTGTTTGAGGATTTTTCCACGGGCTATGAGCAAGCAATCAAGAACCAGCCTGTGCAATTTCCACTCAAAACAGATTCCTTCCAAACCTGGGCACGAGAGCTGTCAGCTTATGCTAACAGTCCAGCCGCCGAATCTGACGGAATATACTGGCAGCAACAGGAACTGGCCAAAGCGGAGGCAGCCTCACTACCTAAGGATTTTGCCTATGAAGACTCCTTGAACTCGGACAGCGAATTGCTAACGGTAGAATGGACGGAAGACGAAACACAGCAGCTCTTGAAACAAGCGCATCACGCCTATAGCACGGAGATCAATGATCTGCTCCTGACTGCGCTAGGTTTGGCGATTCATAACTGGACGGGAACAAATCATGTGCTGGTGAATCTGGAAGGTCATGGTCGAGAAGCGATCCTTTCCGATGTAGATATCACACGTACGGTTGGCTGGTTTACCAGTTTGTACCCGGTACTGCTGGAAACGGGCTCAGGGCTGACGCTGGCACAGCGGATCAAAGAAACGAAGGAAGGCTTGCGCCGGATTCCGCATAAAGGGCTGACGTACGGCACTTGGCGCTATTTATCCGAAGCGGCCGCAGAGAAACATGGACGTACAATTTTAGCAGAACCGGAAATCGGCTTTAACTATTTGGGTCAGGTGGATCAGGATTTGCAAAACAACAGAATTATGTTGTCCTCCTATGGAGCAGGCGAGACAGACGATCCCCAATCGAAATTGCCGTACACGCTGAATTTGAACGCGCTGATCTCAGAGAGTACATTGCGATTGACTATCGCTTACAGCCGCAAGCAGTATCGTAAAGAAACAATCGAACACGTGGCGGGATTGCTGCAATCCGCTTTGCAAGAAGTGATTGTGCATTGCACCGCTCAGGAACAGCCGGAGCTGACTCCGAGTGATGTGTCCTTCAAGGGCTTGACGATCAGTGAGTTAGAGCAAATGGCTGAGAAAGCTGCACCAGTAGGTGAATTGGAAAATGTATACGCGTTGACACCGATGCAGAAGGGTATGCTGTTCTATAGCCTGCTGGATTCGCAATCCGAGGTGTATTTTGAACAGTCCTCCTTTGATATGAAGGGACAGTTTAATATCGCTGCGTTTGGAGCAAGTCTGGATAGGCTGGTTCAGAGACATACAGTTTTACGGACGAATTTCTATAGCGGCTGGAAAGATGAGCCTCTTCAGGTCGTGTACCGGCATAAACGCAGTGAGCTATACGTAGAGGATTTACGGGATGCGCAGGAAGAGGAGCGAAACGATTATATCCGCGAATTTACGCACAAAGACAAACAAAGAGGCTTCGACTTGGCGCAGGATGCCTTGATGCGTGTTGCTATTTTACGCACGGGTGAGGATTCGTATCGTTTTATATGGAGCTTCCATCATATTGTGATGGACGGTTGGTGCTTGTCGCTATTGACCAATGAAGTGTTTGCAAGCTACTTTGCAATTCTTGACAATAAACAGCCGGAGCTAGCACCTGTAACGCCGTACAGTCAATATATTGAATGGCTAGAGCATCAGGATCATCAGGAAGCTTCACATTACTGGATCACATACCTGGATGGGTATGAGGAGCAGGTTCATTTACCTCAAGCTAATATGCAGAGCAAAACAGGTTATCAGGCGGAGCGGCTTGATTTTGATCTGGGGATAGGCCTGACAACCCAAATTCAGAGGATTGCCCAGCGTTATCAGGTGACGATCAATACGTTGATACAGACGGTGTGGGGGATATTGCTGCAAAAGTATAACGGTACAGATGATGTTGTGTTTGGTAGTGTCGTCTCTGGACGCCCCGTAGATATTCCAAATGTAGAGCATATGATCGGTCTGTTCATTAATACGGTGCCTGTACGCATTAGCAGCCGTAAGGAAAGTCTGTTTTCAGCAGTGATGCAGCAAATTCAGGAGCAATCTATAGCTTCCCATGCCTATGACACGTATCCGCTGTATGAAATTCAGAGCTTGTCAGAACTCAAGCAAGATTTGATTAACCATATTATGATTTTTGAAAATTATCCGGTGGAGAAAGAAATTGAACAGCTGGGTGATGATAAGCAAGCCAGCTTCACGATTACGGGAGCAGAGTCGATTGAGCAAACGAACTATGATTTCAATTTGATCGTTATGCCAGGACATACAATCCAGATGAGATTTGGCTACAATGCACAGGTCTTTGAACACGAAGGTATAGAGAAAATTCAGAGACATCTGGTGCAGCTGCTGGAGCAGGTAACGGCGAACCCGAATATTCCTGTACGTGAGCTGGATGTATTGACCGAGCAAGAACGCGAGCAAATCCTGCACGTGTGGGGAGATACGGCGGCAGCGTATCCAAGCGAGCAGACTATTCACGGTTTGTTTGAAGCGCAGGCTTTGCTAACACCAGAGCAGGCGGCCTTGTTCTTCGAGGGAGAAGAGCTGACCTACCGCGAGCTGAATGAACGAGCCAACCGATTGGCTCGTACCTTGCGGAGTCATGGCGTGACGAAGGATCGTCTGGTGGGTCTGATGACGGAGCGCTCGGTAGATATG
>NZ_POVS01000034.1:0-389 GCF_002894905.1 Paenibacillus sp. F4 | reverse complement strand
TGTTCCGATAGATCCGACGTACCCAGAGGAACGTATCCGCTACATGCTCGATGACTCAGGTGCGGAATTGCTGCTAACGCAAAGCCATCTGGTGGAAAAGGCCACTTTTGGCGGCAAGGTACTGGTGCTGAATGGGGTGCAGGAGGTCTACCACGAGGATGGTTCGAATCTGGAGCCATTGTCTGGCCCGAACGATCTGGCATATGTGATTTATACGTCGGGTACGACGGGACAGCCGAAGGGTGTTATGATCGAGCACCGCGGGCTGTGCAACCTGAAAACCTATTTCGATGAAACACTACAGATGAGCTTGTCGGATCATGTCTTGATGTTTGCCAGTTATTCCTTTGATGCCGCTTGCTGGGAAGTGTTTCAAACGCTGTTCTGCG
>NZ_POVS01000033.1:0-1495 GCF_002894905.1 Paenibacillus sp. F4 | reverse complement strand
TGTCAGGGAAACAATCTTATCAGGATGTGCCTCTTTATATTCTTTGATAATTTCGGATGATTGGTCCGTGCTTCCATCGTCAACTACAATAATTTCAATGTTCTCCATCGTCTGGTTGACCAGAGACTCCAGGCATTTTCGCAAGTATTTCTCTACGTTATATACCGGTACTATAACTGACACACTAATATCATTTCTCATAATAACCGCCTATTCTTTCGATTATAGCTATTCTACTTATAATTTTTCGAAAATATAAAAATCGGATGGAGAAGTCATATCTTCATTACCTAATTCAAAAGGATATTTATTAGCTATAAAATCGATCATTTTCCAATTTTTCTCATTTTCCTGAACATACCTCATAAATTTCCGATTTCTAAATTCCGGCCATCTCGTAAATTCCTCATGATTACTCGAGTAAATTATCACGTACTTACTTGATGCATTAAATAAATCTTTCATATAATCTATATAAACATGGTCCTCAACCAAGTGGAAAATCACATCTAAAGACAAAGCAAGGTCATGCTTTTTTTTCATATATTTATCTTTTTCATCTCTATGAAAAAAAACTTTATTATCAAAGTCAGCAAATTTATCTTTGTTTTTCTTAATAATTGTTTCAGAAACGTCTATTCCTATATACAGGGGGTAGTTCATAAGTGAAAGCTGATTTCCATCACCACAGCCAAACTCAATTACAGAATTAATCTGGTGGCTTGCAACAAATTCATTTATTATATTGGCTTTGAACTCAGCAAGATGATCGTATGACCCTGTTCCAGAGGTATAGCCTTCTTTATAGTGACTATCCCAAAATTCACTTGAACTTATGTCCAAAATTTTCTTTTCTTGCTGTTTAAGTTTGAAATTCTCTTGAATTAACTCTTCATTAATACGCGATAAATCGTTCACTTTATCTAATAAATTTTCATTTTCACTGATAAGCAACTCAAGCTTTTCTCCGAGAATGTTCTTCTCTTTGAAAAGAACGCTATTCTCGCTTTGTAAATTTTCATTTTGGAGATGGAGTTTTTTTAAGGTATTGTTCAGTATTTCATTGTCTCTAACGAGTTGTTCGTGCTCTCTAATTTTATCTTCAAGTAACCGATAAAGATTACTAGATGACTCATAGTAAGTTTCCCTCTCCTGAATAACCTTTTTTAGAGGAGGTAATGAATTAATAATTATCTTTTTTATACTCAAATTCCCCAATCCTCCCTCTCATTATCGTCATTTAAAAATACTTTTATAAATTTTAAATAAAGCCTTTAAAACTAAATCCAATATTCTAGATGTTAAATCAGAGTTAGTTGAAATTCTATTTTTTAACTGGTGGTAATTTTTTTTAAGCACACCTCTGGGGTATTCCCAGTTAAAGAATCCTTTATTAAAATAATCCTGTAAAACGACATTTTTGTAGGATACTTCATCTTTTACATCCCACCAAGAAGCATCAAAATGATGCACCGCTAAATTCTTTCCGTCATAT
>NZ_POVS01000032.1:0-91065 GCF_002894905.1 Paenibacillus sp. F4 | reverse complement strand
CCTTAGATTTCATCGGATAAACCAGGGGTTTATTCCAATGTCTATTCTAAGGGGTGCACTTCAGTGAAGACCGGGGGTGTTTATTTTATAGGTTCCTTTTTCGAGTGGTCTTGTGCCAGCAGTATAGAGATTTATTTTGGGATGTAGGGCGGTTGTGCCCAGATGTATAAATGTGTGGCGTGCCTAATACGTTAAGGTAGGGGCTTTACAAGTAAGGCCCATGTAAGATTCGGTTGCTCCATAATGAGTAAGCGTTTTCTTTGTTTGGAGGGGTACTCGAATTCGTGTGTGCCAACTTGCTGACGGAAGAAAGGATGGATTAATAGCATGGAGGCTAAACTGATGCATGTATTCGCAGAGCTGTTGGGTGGCAAAAACAGCCGGGATCTCAAAGTTCCAGAGCCGG
Source organism: Paenibacillus sp. F4 (assembly GCF_002894905.1). Classification (NCBI taxonomy): domain Bacteria; kingdom Bacillati; phylum Bacillota; class Bacilli; order Caryophanales; family Paenibacillaceae; genus Paenibacillus; species Paenibacillus sp. F4. Next base: position 90,659 of record NZ_POVS01000032.1, on the reverse strand, counting down.
GTATGGAGGCTGCTGCACAGAGGTTGGCTATGGAGACGCTAAAGGCAGGCAGCCATGAAGTATCTGCTACGCAGGAGGAAGATCCGTTGGGCTGGCTGGTTGGTTTAGCTGAGCAGGGCGTAATCAGTCGAGCGGAGGCTTTGATGGCTGCGAATCCGGAATTACTTGGGGAAACGATGTTGAATAACGGCAACGATATTGGGCAAGCAATGGGCACACTCCTAAAATGGAGCGATGAATACAGGCGCACCTCCATACGGATTTATGCCGATGCTCCTGCAAGTTTGAGTCGTATAAGCACAGAGACAGCATCAGAAATAGGCAGTTATGACGGTTATAGTCTTCTGCATGGTCCCTTGTCACAGGCATCTGGCCGTGTAGGGAAACTATGCTATGCCTATCTGGACGTAGCAGAGTCTGGACAGACGATTCATGCCCCTGACGGGGAGCCTGATCCCATCCTTATTCCTGGTTCATGTGCATCTGACACGTACAAAACCTTTAACCAGGCATCTGGCCTGCCTGGATTGTGTGAGCATTTGTCCCGCCGAATTATCAGTTTGCTGGAAACAGAATATGAAGGCTTATTCGAGTCTTTGAACGGGTCACCACTTACTATAGCCCTAATTGAGCAGAACAATGCAGTGGGTATTGGAAGCCTGCAAGATATGCAGCTGGAGGCATTACTGCGTGCGGCGTTACGGAGCGTGCGGCAGGGGGGAGAACCCAAGCTGGAGATTATGGTGCGCAATCCGGCTGACGTGGACGAATTCCGGGCAACCCGAGACTGGATTGACGGCGTTGCGGAGCAGACCTTATGCGGACGTCTTCGGTGCATTCCATATCGGGTAGGCGTGCTTTTGACAGTTGATCCGTCTTTGGTGCCTAACGTAAGCCAAACAGGGAACAGGCCAGCTGCACGGTCGGGGGAGTCAGCCAACCCCAATAACATGTCCGAAGTGGGCGCGCGACAGATCAAGCAGGTGGCTCAAGCTGCAGATCTGGCACGTTTTGCCGATACGATCATTTTAGAAGTCATACCAACTTCATCCGATGGCATTAGGGCTGAGGATCAGTTGATTCCATCCGGTGTCGATGGTCAGGAGAATACTAGTGATACGATAAAATGCATAATGGAGGCTGTTCGACGTGTAAAGCCTGAGCTTCCTTTATGGGTAGCAATAGATGAAATTAACTATTCTCTGGATGGGATTTCGATCTGGGAGAATGAGCTGACGGGGGTCATTTGCCCGGACACAGCAGTTCCCGCTGCACGCCTTGCGGCTGCGCGTTTGGGACTGCAACAGCCCGCAGATCGTCAACACACTTCAGGGACTGAACACAACCATGCGTGGAAGTTTCCTTTAGCCTGAAGATAAGCGGAATTCTTGTAATAGAGGAATTTGCAAAAATCCAATTAGCGACTTTCAATAAACAATATATAGATCGAAATGGTCTAGTTCGTCTATATATTGCACTTTGGAGCGATTGGAATCGAATTTTGCAAATCCTGAATAGGATGCTTTAAATATGGAGGATACCTGCGGTGTTTGGGCGGGTATCTTTTTTTATTTAGGCCATTGCTGGTTTACAAGTGGAAAAGAAAAGGTATATAATAAAACAAAAGTTTCACTAAACCAAAATAATTGTATAGATGCAAAAATGATTATCATTCTCATTGTCAAACATGCTGCTTCGGGCTTCCCGAAGCAGCATGTGCTATTTTAGGGCACTTAACAATGGATATCATTCTCAATGAAATGCTAGTACAAGGAACAAAATATGGAAAGGAACGTGACATGATGCAAGCTGCTCAACGATTACAAGATACATTGTCTCCCTCTAACCGAACCCTTTCAAAAAACAGTGGCAGCGGACGACCTGGTCCGAATCGCAAGCCGCAATTTAAGCTTAAAAGCATGCTGAAAAACAAGGAGATGCAAGCTGCTCTAGGTAGTGGATTGCTGATGCTGATGGCATGGGGAGTCTCACATTGGTGGCAATGGCTATCGGTCATTCTGTATGTAGTGTCCTATGCCCTTGGGGGCTGGTCCAAAGCCAGAGAAGGGGTCGAAACACTGATCCGAGAACATGATCTGGATGTTAATCTGCTCATGATCGCTGCCTCCCTAGGAGCTGCGGCCATTGGCTATTGGAATGAAGGAGCCATGCTGATCTTTATTTTTGCACTCAGCGGTGCGCTGGAGAGCTATACCACCGAGCGTAGTAGTAAGGATATTTCTGAGCTTATGACGTTGAAGCCGGAAACGGCTTTGCGCTTGTCTCGCGAGGGGACGGAAACAGTCGGCATTGAGCAACTGTTGCCAGGCGACCTGCTGCTGGTGAAGCCGGGCGAACTGATTCCGGCGGACGGCCGAATCTCCAAGGGCGTTTCGGCAGTGAATCAGGCATCGATTACCGGTGAATCTGTTCCGGTAAATAAGGTGGAAGGTGACGAAGTATATGCGGGCACCATTAATGGAGAAGGCGTGCTATATGTAGAGGTTAGCCAGTCCTCGGAGGACACTTTATTTTCAAAAATCATTCGTATGGTGGAAGAGGCTCAGACCGAAGTTCCTGATTCCCAGCGGTTTATTAAAACGTTCGAATCGGTGTACGCCCGAATTGTTGTAGCTGTCACGCTGATCGTCATTGTCGGTGCACCCATAGCATTAGGCTGGACTTGGGCAGCAGCGTTCTACAAGGCTATGGTGTTCCTCGTCGTGGCCTCACCCTGTGCGCTCGTGTCATCCATTATGCCAGTGATGCTATCGGCCATTTCCAACCGTGCCCGACGGGGGATTCTGTTCAAAGGTGGCGCACATGTGGAGAACATGGCATTGACTTCTGTTGTTGCTTTTGACAAAACAGGCACGTTAACGATGGGGTCACCTGTCGTCACAGATTGGATTACCGCCGCAGAATATGATGCCGATGAGCTATTGCACATTGTCGCCACAATTGAAAGTTATTCTTTGCATCCGCTGGCGCGAGCGATTGTAGCCAAAGCCGAAACTGAATTGGGACAGAGAGAGCTTCTCCCAACTGAGCAAGTGCAGGCACTCACTGGATGGGGGATGGAAGGCAGCATAGGCGGGGTGAAGTGGAAAATCGGTCGCACAGATGTGCTGGATGTACCTGGTTCTTTGGTAGAGCCAGAGTGGATGGAGAGTCGGGCCCGGCTGGAAGCTGAGGGCAAAACCGTATCCATTATCCTCGCAGATGATCGAATTGCCGGAATGCTGGCACTACGCGACGAGCTGCGTCCGCAGGCGCAAGAGTCCGTGAAACGCCTGCAAGCGCAGGGTATCCGGGTCGTCATGCTGACCGGAGACCGCCCAGAAACGGCCGCTGTGATCGCGGAGCAGGCAGGAGTCGACGCCGTATATGCTGGCTTAATGCCGGAGGACAAAGTCAGCCATATTCGCATGCTACGGGAGCAGTACGGGCATGTCGTCATGGTCGGCGACGGTGTAAACGACGCTCCTGCATTGACAGCAGCAACCGTAGGACTAGGCATGGGGATGCATGGCAGCGGAGCCGCACTGGAGGTCGCAGACGTTGTGCTGATGAACGATGGAATCGAGGAGATTGCCCCGACGATAGCACTGGCGCGCAAGGCGCAGCGGGTGGTCAAACAAAATATGGTCTTCGCGGTAAGTGTCATTTTGCTGCTTGTGATCAGCAACTTTGCACAAGATATAGCCCTGCCATTTGGGGTTATTGGGCATGAAGGCAGCACAATACTGGTCATTTTGAATGGCCTGCGTTTATTGCGGTCATAGGACTAATAATCACAAGTTTATAAACAGGAAGGAGCATTCAAACCTCTTAAAATCCAAGGGGTGAATGCTCCTTCTTTTGCAGTACAACCTATCTTCGGCGCGGCGTAGACCGTCGCAAGAACAAGGAAAACAATAGCCCCGCTAGTGCAATCCCTGTGGCAATGATAAAGGCATCATTAATGCCATGGATCGTCGATTCTGTAACGGCACTTCGGTACACCTGTTGTAGCGCCAACGCTGAACCACTTTCTGTTGAAATGCCCGCCGTTTGCGCGAGGGTTTGTCCCAACTGTGCTACCCCTTCGGTTAAAGTAACATTGGCGGTGGTAGCGACATTCGCATAATCCGCTACATGAATCGTGGTCCGGCTGCTCATTACAGTAATGAGCCAAGCGGTACCGATAGACCCAGCGATTTGCCGTACTGTGTTGGACATGGCTGTACCGTGGCTACCGAGATGGGCAGGTAGCTGGTTTAGCCCTTCCGTCTGGACGGACATCATCAGCAATGACATTCCGAAGCTGCGAATCGTATAGATGATCATAATATGTCCGTAGGTGGTGGCATCGGTCAGCAGACTGAATTCCCATGTCGTGACTGCCGTAATAATCAGTCCAATGATCGCCAACGGCCTGGCGCCTATACGGTCAAATACTGCCCCTGATATCGGTGACATCACACCCATCAGCAGTGCACCCGGCAACAGCAGCAGACCGGATTGCAGCGGTGTAAAGCCACGTATATTTTGCAAATAGATCGGTAGCAGCAGCATCCCGCCAAACATCGTCATGTTGACGGTAGCCCCGACTAAGGTCGATACGGTAAAAATATCATATTTAAACACACGGAACTCCAGCATCGGCTGTACCATATTCAGCTCGCGCACGATAAACAATACAATAAACACAACCCCGGCAGCGAGTGTAAGTATTACCGTATTGCTATCCCAGCCCTTGTCTCCAGCTGAACTAAAGCCATACAGCAGGAAGCCAAAGCCCAGTGTGGAAAAGATGGTTCCCAACAGGTCAAAGTTCGGTTTTGTTAGCTTGGATACATTTTTGAGCCAGCGTATGGCAAACAGAATATCAATGATTGCCAGCGGAATAACGAGTAAAAATAGCAGTCGCCAGCTGTAATGCTCCACAATCCAGCCGGATAAAGTCGGTCCAATCGCCGGGGCAAACATCATGGCGATCCCCATGGTACCCATGGCGGCGCCCCGTTTTTCCGGAGGAAACACAGTCAGGAACACGTTCATGACTACAGGCATGATAATGCCTGCTCCGCTGGCCTGAATAACGCGTCCAACCAACATAGGGGCAAAGCCGGTACTGGCAGCGCAGACGACAGACCCGGCAGTAAATAACCCCATCGCGGAGATGAACAGCGCACGTGTTCCGAATGACTCAATTAGAAAAGCAGTGATAGGAATCAGAATCCCGTTGGTTAGCATATATCCGGTGGATAGCCATTGAACGGTTGTTGCAGATACATTGAAATCATTCATTAGGTGTGGAATGGCCACGTTAAGCAGCGTTTGATTCAAAATCGAAATGAAGGCGCCTAGCAGCAGCACGGACAGAATACGTCCGACGGACATTTTTTGATCCATGACAGCCTCCTACTTGTGAACTCTGATGGTCGCACTCATTCCCGGGATAATACCCAACCCCTTGTAACCTTGAATGGAAATATTGACAGGCACGACCTGCGTCACCTTGGTATAGTTGGCAGTGGTATTGGAAGTGGGCAGTAGTGAAAAAGTCGATGCGGTCGCCAGGCCGATCTTTTCGAGTTTACCGCTCAGGGACGTATCCGGGTAAGCATCAATATATACATCTACCGTCTGTCCTACTTGTAGATCCTGTACTGCTGTTTCGTCTATATTGGCGGTAATCCATAAATTGTTTAGATCAAAAGCCTTCGCTAAGGGTGTACCTGCCCCAACAATCGAGTTGTTGACTGCAGATTGCTGCACGATGGTACCATCGGTTGGAATCGTAACGCTAATTCGGCTTCCGCCCCCCTCAACACTACCAAGCGTGCTTCCAGCGGTGTAGGTTTTGCCAACCTCGGCATTCCAGCCTGTGAGCTTGCCCGCGCCTGGAGAGGCAACGGTAACTGCTTGTCCGCTCACTTGGGCATTATCGGTTTTTATGTAGTTGGCGGATTGATTGTAGTAATAGGCGGCGGCTCCACCTCCTGCCAGAATAATGATAATAACTAGCAGGTTAACTAATATGGCGCGTGAATTCATGTATAACATGCCTCCCTAGTTCTTAGATTTTCAAAGTATGCGTCAAACGATTCATAATATTCAGATGGATTTTGGGCAAGGTTAAGAGCGCATGCGAAAAGGATGATTTTGCTGACAAAGGATGATGCGCATAATGACGACCAGGATTATGATTGTATATGATAGTGAAAATGGGCATACCGAACGTCTCGCTCGCTCGATCGCAGAAGGAGCACACCTTGAGCATACGGAAGTGTTGTTAAAGCATGTGAATGAGGCCGATGTGAATGAGCTAGTGAGTGTGGATGCAATTATATGGGGTTGCCCGGGCCATTTTGGTACCATCAGCAGCGCTCTGAAAAGCTGGATTGATAAGCTGGGGTATCTGTGGGCGCAGGGCAAGCTAGTGGATAAAATCGGCGCTGTGTTTTGCACAACCGCTACCGTTCATGGTGGATTGGAATCCACACTTCTGAATTTGATTACTCCGATGCTTCATCAAGGCATGATTATTGTAGGACTGCCCGCTAATATTACGGAAAATGCATTATACGGCTCCTATTACGGCGTAGGCGTAACATGTCCAGTGGAGACAGACCCCAATGGTCCGCCTAATCTTCCAACGGGTGATGATCTTGCACTAGGTCGTTCTTTGGGCAAACGGGTCGCTGAGATAGCGGGACGGTACCGTAGCGCTGAAAGAGAATAGGAGGCCGCCGATGACCATTGCTTTTATCGTAGTAGCTGCGGTTGCCTTTATTTTTTTGCTGGTATTTAATACGAAGATGACGCGCAAATCCTCTCCCAAAACTCGCCCCACGGAAGAGGAGTCACGGCAAAGAAGCAAACGTCCTTATCCTGTACAGGTGGAACCCGAGGCGCGTGAAAGGATAGATCCTACGCGAGAGATGCCGCATAAGGATATCGACGTCGAAGAACATCATGCGGAGGAACAACACAAGGTGCCTGATATCCAGACGGATAAGAAGGTGGAAAAGGATCGCGAGAACATCAAAGATGCTTACGGAGATCAGGATTATCGTGCGGCTTTACGTGGTTTTGCCAGGAAGGAAGAAGAAAAGGATGGACGTTCCCAATTATCCAATGGAAAGAAGGAGACTCACAAAAGTGAGGACGAGCAGTACCGTGAAGCACTGCGCTCCATGAACCAAAAAAAATGAGGTATCTCCATGTGAACATGCTAAAAAGGCTGCTTATCTGTCTGGATTACAGGCAGAAGGCAGCCTTTTTGTGTTTCTCGGCTATAGCCATTCGGTTAGCCCAATCATCGTAATTAAGCCGAGAATAAAAGAGAATGTGGCGATCCGCTGGTTGCCATCCCCGTGACTCTCGGGAATCAGTTCCTTGTAGACGATAAACATCATAGCTCCGGCGGCAAAAGCAAGGCCGTAAGGTACCAGTCCGTTCACCCAGCTGCTCAAATAAAAGCCGATCAGACTCGTTATGATTTCCACGGCTCCGGTGAGGGTAGCAATGCCCAAGGCCTTGAAACGGCCGATATTTTGATTCACAAGGAACAACGCTACGATAAAGCCTTCCGGGGCATTTTGCAGGCCGATAGAGAAGGCGATGAGATTGCCGAGATTTTGAGTTTCACTTGCATAGCTGACCCCAACAGAGAGTCCTTCTGGCAAATTGTGCAATGTAATAGCTGCGATAATGAGAAAAGATTTGGACTCCAGTTGAAAGGTCTTGGAGTCTGGGTCCTCCAAATCCGCATGGGGAATGTACATTTCCATCACCAGTAATACGAGGCAGCCGAGCAGGATTCCCGCAGTCAGCACGAACCAATTGGAATGCTGGATTGCTTCGGGAATGAGGTTATACACGGATGCAGAGGTCATAATTCCTGCGGCATAAGCCAACAGAACATCGCGAAGCCGATGCGTGATATTGCGCATAAACAGTATGGGCACAGCGCCGAGTCCAGTGGACAGGGCAGAAATAAAGCTACCTACAAAAACGTCATTCATAATCGGGATAATCCCTCCATACCTGATTTATCTTTAAGCTTCGCTTCATGAAAACTTCATTTGACTGTTTACAGCTATTTCCGCATAATGAAATTAGGATTTAGAATCAGTCTAAGTCATAAGAAGCTACAAAACAAGTGATTCGTTTTTGCAATATCCGGGTGTCCACATTTTGGGATAAGCTTCTGGTGGAATTACTTTTAGAGTATATGCAGTAGCCCAGCGCCCGGTGCCGAAAACTCGTTATATAATACTTATGATATTTTAGGAGGAACCAAGATATGTACAAGTCCATTATTATAGGTACCGGCCCTGCCGGTTTGACCGCTGCAATTTATCTGGCACGCGCTAACATGAGCCCACTGGTGATCGAAGGACCACAGCCAGGCGGACAATTAACTACGACTACGGAAGTCGAAAATTTCCCAGGCTTTCCTGAAGGAATCATGGGACCCGATTTGATGGATAATATGCGTAAGCAAGCGGAGCGTTTTGGCGCTGAATTCCGCACAGGCTGGGTAAACAAAGTAGACACAACGGCTCGTCCATTTACTTTGGATGTAGAGGGTTTGGGTGAACTGGTTACCGATACGCTGATTATTTCCACAGGAGCGACTGCCAAGTACCTGGGTATTCCCGGGGAACAGGATAATATCGGACGTGGCGTAAGCACTTGCGCAACATGCGACGGCTTCTTTTTCCGTGGCAAAGAAATTGTTGTTATCGGCGGCGGAGACTCTGCATTGGAAGAAGCCAATTTCCTGACTCGTTTTGCCTCTAAAGTAACGTTGGTGCATCGTCGTGAAGAAATGCGCGCCTCCAAAATTATGCAGGATCGTGCTCGTGCGAACAACAAAATTGAATGGGCACTTAATCGTACTCCTGTAGAAGTGATCGCTGACGAGAACGGAGTCACTGGCTTGAAAGTACTGAATAATGCAACAGGCGAAGAGGAGATCATTACAGTTAGCGGCGTATTCGTGGCGATTGGTCATCATCCGAATACAGGCTTCCTCGAGGGGCAAATTACAACGGATGCGAACGGTTATATCGTCGTAAATCCGGGTACTTCCGAAACAAACGTGCCTGGCGTATTCGCTTGTGGTGACGTACAGGATACTCGCTACAGACAAGCGATTACCGCAGCAGGTAGTGGCTGCATGGCTGCTATGGACAGCGAGAAGTACATCGAAAGCCTGGAGCACAGCGCACTGGCCCTGTAATGATCCTTGGAAATATGAATAAATATGTTGTAACAAAATAAATGATGAGGTGATATTCATGGAAAAAGCAATAGTATACACATCTACAAACTGCCCGCATTGCCGTCAAGTAAAAAGCTATTTGAGTGAAAAAGGCGTAGAGTACGAAGAACGCAACATTGAAACCAATGAAGCTTTTGCACAAGAGGTTTGGGATATGGGCATTCGTGCCGTTCCATTGACTTTGATCGGGGAAGAACGTATTTCCGGTATGAACAAAACCAAGTTTGAAAAAGTGTTGAACGCTTAATCCAACCTAACAGCATATGACGGTCCTATGATCGTCATATGGTTTAAATAAGACCCCTACTGCAGTTACGACTGTGGTGAGGGTCTTATTTTTTTGCCTTTTATAAAGACACGCGTACTCGCCCGAGAAAAGGAGCGGTTGCCGCATAGGCGGCACCTAGCATCGTCGAACGACTGCCAAGCGTGGAGAAACGAATCTGTAGTTGCCGACGGTGATAGGGCAGGGCACGTTCGTCAATCACATCACGCATACTTTGCTCCAACCAAGGTCTGGCTTCCGCCAGTGGACCGCCGATGATAAGCATTCCGGGGTTGAGGCTGTTCACAATGTTGGTAATACCCACACCCAAATATCGCCCAATATCATCAAGGACGCTTAATGTACTTGCTTCACCTTGCTGAGCAAACGGCAGTAATTCCGCTGTATTATGTGCAGGTAGTTTCAATGTGGATGCTACATACGCCTTCTCTGAAGCATAGAGCTCCCAGCAGCCGCGACTACCGCAGGAGCAGAGCCGTCCGTTCCAATCAATGGTCATATGACCCGTCTCTCCGGCGTACCCCCAAGCTCCTTGATACGGTTTGCCGTCAATGATAATCCCGGCCCCGATCCCGGACCCTGCACTGATGTAGACCAGATCCCGCACCTGCTGTCGGTGATCGCCGTCCATACCATAGTACAGCTCGCCCTGCGCGCCGACGTTGGCCTCATTATCCACTACGACGGGCAGATCTAGCTCGGCCTCAAGCTGCTGCCGCAGCGGAACCTCTTCCCAGCCCAGATTGGGTGCGAACAAAACGGTTCCGGTTTCATCCACCATACCCGGCACCCCCAGCCCAATGCCGACAATACCGTGAGGGGAGGGAGGAGTGGCCTGCATGAGCTCCTGAACGAGCTTTCGAATCTGTTCCATAACAAAGGCGGGATCATGCTGAGTTAGGGAAAGGGCAAGCTCAGTTTCAATGGTACCTGCCAGATCAGTCAGAGCACCCTTGATGTACTGTACGCTGACCTCGATACCGAGTACAAAGCCTGCACGGCTGTTAAACAGCAGCATTAAAGGCTTACGCCCGCCGCTGGATTCCCCTAATCCCGTCTCATACACAAGTCCATCGGTGATGAGCTCTGCTACCAGATTGGAAACGGTGGCCTTGTTTAATCCAGTTTGACTGGATAATTGTGCCCGGGATAGCGGAGCATGAAGGCGAATACGCTCCAGCACAATGGATTTATTCAGCTTTTTGACAAGCGCCTGATCGCCAGTGACATTCATGGTTTATTTCACTTCCTGTTGATGTAATTCCCGATATTATATCATAAAAACTAACTTAGTTTAAGCAATAGACAAAGTCTTTTAGCTGTGCTAGAATCTTTTTTGTAAACGGTTACTATAAAGGAGGAACTTATAATGGCTTATTTCGAACAAGTATCTAAAATTAACTTTGAGGGCAAGCAATCCACTAATCCTTTTGCGTTCAAATTTTATAATCCACAGGAAATTGTAGCGGGAAAAACGATGGAAGAGCATTTGCGTTTTAGCATGGCCTATTGGCATACACTGGTTGCAGGCGGCTCCGATCCTTTTGGTGTAGAAACAGCGGAACGTCCATGGTCCAAGTTTACCGGGCTGGATTTGGCGAAGGCCCGTGTGGAGGCTGCCTTTGAGCTACTGGATAAGCTGAATTTACCTTATTTTGCTTTCCACGATGTGGATATTGCACCAGAAGGTGCGTCATTGAAGGAATTTTACAGCAATCTGGATACCATCGTGGACCTGATTGAGGAACATATGAAAGCTACGGGGAAAAAACTGCTGTGGAACACGGCGAACATGTTTAGCCATCCACGGTATTTGCATGGAGCTGCCTCGACTTGCAATGCAGATGTATACGCCCACGCAGCTGCTCAGATTAAAAAAGGATTGGAAGTTGGCAAACGTCTGGGCGCAGATAACTATGTTTTCTGGGGAGGCCGTGAAGGCTATGAAACACTGCTGAACACGGATTTGAAGCTGGAGCAGGACAATTTGGGACGTATGTTCCATATGGCCGTAGACTATGCGCGTGAAATTGGCTTTGACGCTCAGTTCCTGATTGAGCCAAAACCGAAGGAGCCAACGAAGCATCAGTATGATTTTGATGCGGCGACGACGATTGCCTTCCTGCAAAAATATGACCTGGATCAGCATTTCAAGCTTAATCTGGAAGCTAATCATGCAACTTTGGCGGGTCATACTTTTGATCATGAAGTACGTGTAGCACGGATTAACGGCATGCTGGGATCACTGGATGCAAATCAGGGAGATTTGCTGCTGGGCTGGGATACGGACGAATTCCCGGTTGATCTGTATGATGCCACACTAACCATGTATGAAGTGCTACAAAATGAAGGCTTGGGCCGTGGCGGTATCAACTTTGATGCCAAGGTGCGCAGAGCATCATTTGAGCCGGAAGACTTGTTCCTTGCGCACATCGCAGGTATGGATACGTATGCGAAAGGACTGAAGGTAGCCGCTAAACTGATCGAGGATCGTGTGTTTGAAGACTTTATTGAGAAGCGCTACAGCAGCTTTAAAGAAGGTATTGGAGCAGACATCGTATCCGGAAAAGCAACGCTTGCTTCTCTGGCTGAATATGCTCTGGCGAACGAAACACCACGTAAAAACGTATCCGGTCGCCAAGAATATCTGAAAGCAAAATTAAATCAATACATTTTGGCTGACTAATGTCAGAACTTATATATGAAATAAGGGCTGCACGATAAGAGGGAAGGAGGAACTCCAATGCAGGAGAAGCTAAATCAGGAGCAGGAGCGCTATGTCATCGGCGTAGATCTGGGTACCAGCGCGGTCAAAACGGTATTGGTTAACCGCAAGGGACAGGTGGCTTATGAAACCTCTCAGTCTTATCCGCTTCATCAGCCAAAGGCAGGCTATAGCGAGCAGCATCCTGAGGACTGGGTCAGTGGCACGTTAGCATCACTGAAACAGCTTGTGGAGAAGGCTGGAATCGGCGGCACAGATGCCGTAGACGGTATTAGCTTTTCGGGACAGATGCACGGGCTTGTGCTGACTGACAAGGAAGGCCAAGTGCTTCGTCCGGCTATTCTGTGGAATGACACGCGTACAACAGCACAATGCCGTTGTATTGAAGAAAAGCTCGGATCGAAGCTGCTGAAAATCGCACGTAATCGCGCGCTGGAAGGCTTCACGCTGCCCAAGCTGCTGTGGGTGCAGGAGCATGAGCCAGACGTGCTGGCCCGTGCGGCACATTTTATGCTGCCCAAGGATTATGTGCGCTACTGTCTGACAGGAGAGCTGGCGACGGAGTATTCGGATGCGGCGGGCACGCTGCTGCTGGATATTGCGAACAAGCAGTGGAGCGAAGAGATCGCTGCCGCGTTTGATCTACCGTTATCGCTGTTCCCGCCGCTGGTGGAATCCTTTGATCAGACGGGTACGCTACTGCCGGAGATTGCGGAGCAGAGCGGGCTTTCGCCTGAAACGAAGGTCTTTGCAGGTGGTGCGGACAACGCATGTGGCGCGATTGGCGCTGGCATTTTGAGCGAAGGCCGCACCCTGTGCAGCATCGGCACCTCAGGGGTTGTACTTTCCTATGAGGAACGCAAGGATATTGATGTGCAAGGGCGGGCGCATTTTTTTAATCATAGTGAGCAGGATGCATATTATATTATGGGGGTTACGCTCGCGGCCGGATACAGCTTGACCTGGTTTAAGGATACCTTTGCACCGGAGCATTCCTTTGATGCGCTGTTGGAAGGTGTAGACTCGGTTGAACCGGGTAGCCGCGGGCTGCTGTTTACGCCTTATATTGTCGGCGAACGTACCCCTCATCCGGATGCCACCATTCGAGGCAGCTTTATCGGGATGGATGCGGGGCATAAGCTGGCGCATTTTACACGGGCGGTGCTGGAGGGAATTACGTTCTCGCTCAAGGAATCCATTGATATTCTCAGAGGAACGGGCAAAACGGTGAATGAAGTGATTTCCATCGGCGGCGGTGCGCGTAATGAGGCATGGCTGCAAATGCAGGCAGATATTTTTAACGCGGATATCATCAAGCTGGAGAGTGAGCAGGGACCTGCCCTGGGGGCGGCCATGCTGGCTGCTTATGGTAGCGGCTGGTTTGAATCTCTGCAAGCGTGCGCTGAAGCTTTTCTGCGCGAAGCAGCGAGATATTCCCCGAACCCGGAACGTGTGGCACAGTATGAAGGCCTATACGAGCTGTACCGTGAAGTTTACTTGCACACGCGAGAGCTAAGTGAGCATTTGGCGGTATATCGCTGAGTAGGGTACTGCTTGGGGCAGGAATAAATCAAATTCACTTTTTACGTTATCAAAAGCCACAATTAAGGTGTCCTCATTAGGGATAACCTTTATTGTGGCTTTTGGATTCTAAGGATGCTAAATGCAAGAGGACTCCTTTTGAAGTGGCTCTTGTAGTGAGAGGATACTTGGTAGGGAATTTAAGGAGTAAAGACGCATGAGTTGATACCCTATTCCAGACAAACCTAGCCACAGCCCTTGGGAATCTAACGCAGTGGGCAGACCGGTCTTAAATTTACCATGCTCGAAATAATAATTTAACGCATTGTTACCCTGTTTCTTTGCTTCCGTAACCCACTCCGGACGGTTAAGAGCTTGTCCGGCTAAAATTAATAATTCAATATTTCCGAGGCTTCCATGACAAATACAATGGCTCTTATTGAATCCATATTTTAAAGTTGTATTAACTGCTCTTTCGATATTATGAACGATACCAGGTACTAGACTGGACTTTAAATAAGGTATACATAAGGTTAGTCCTATGCCAATTCCACTGGCCCCATGACACCAATTAGCAAGATCATGATTCTCCTTATTACCATGATCAATCCAGTTAAAATAGTCTGGAGAATAGGCTTCTGTTAAGTGAGCCAATGCTTTCTCGGCAGTAGCATAGTAGCAATCTTTTTTAGTAACTGCTGCAAGACGAAACAAGGCTGAAGCAATACCAATGCTACCGTGGCCAAAGCCTACATAGGGGGTTGGAGATACATTAGATATCCATGAAATCACTCCGTTATTATTTATTCCGTGTTTTAACAAATGCTCTCCGTATTTAATTGCTACTTCTAGAGTCTTTGCCGATTTTGTATGGTTATATTCATTTAAAAGAACGTGAATAACACCTGCCGATCCTCCTAAGAGATCAAAGAAAGCATCCTCTTCTACGCTATCATCCAAATTATTTATAATGTCCGATTTTCGCTTGCTCCAAGCATCGTTAAAACCTAATAGGTTCTCAAAATGAGACAGAATATATAAGAGAGAAGCTTGACCATAGAAGGCAGATGGGAACTTTAAGTGTACAGGTATTTTACTTAGTGCTGTTTCTAATGCAGCGAGAGCTACACTAGTATATTTTTCATCTTCTGAGATTTTTCCGAGATAAGCCAGAAATAATGCAATGCCTGCTGTACCATCATATAATCCAGGGCTTAAGGCGGACAAATAAAGCTGTCCACGATAATTTAAGTTCATTCCAATCCAAGTTACATACTTTTTGCTTGGACTAAAAACAGATTTTTTAATTAACTCATCGCCAAGGATTCTTGCTGTCTCAAGGAATTTTTCAGAGTGTAATGGTTTTGGACTGTAACCGTTAATCATTACTTTTTCATTTGGAGAGGGATCATGCACTTTATGTACATGTTTTCCTAATGATGAACCTGCTATGGAAGAAGAAATCCAATCGCTATATAAAGAAATACTGTCAGTAGTTAAAGATTTCAGTCGATCTTCTACTATTGACATGCTTGTTCGGGTAAACACATCTTTTATACATTTGCCATAGCTATCCCAAAGGTCAAGAGAACTAGGTTTACTGGTAAAATACGGAATATCTCCTACTCGTAAATCTTGTAGTTCTGAAGAAATAATTCGATCATCCAACCATGAAAACCAAATCCGATCAAGTAAATTCTCTTGATTTAGAGCATCGCGACCATAATCAGGGTGACGAGATTCGAGAAGAAAATTTGTATAAAATTGTGTTGAACGTAATACGATACGCACTGGCGCATCCTTAAAAGTAAAGAGAGGACTTGTTGGGGCTAACAAATCCATTCTGTATTGGAGAAGCATGGAACATAATAATTGGAAACCATTTACAATTTCGGTAGTATAGTCACCTGCATTTTTTAATTCTCCCTCTAATGAAGGGCGATTGTTACCCGTTGAAGTGGCCTGAGATTTCCTAATGTATCTCATATTATCAGTATTTACATCTACTAAACTCAAAACCGGGTAAGGTGTCATTTGCTTTTCTCCATTTACACCGCTTAATTCAATTCCAAATCCTTTATCATCTTGATGAAACAAGATAGGAAGGAGTGAAGTGCCTAATGGAGAATTACGAATCCTAAACTGAGCTTCTATATCTGCGGAATCGGGGACATTATGATATACCTGGTTGTGAAAGAGGGTTTCCAAATCAATCAGCATTGGATGCTCCCCGAAAGCAATTAAATTTTCATAATGAAAATCGGTCCCATCCAGTAAATATATAATGGCTAAAAGCGCTCCTAAACGTGTATAAAAACATTGGATTTCTTCTTCAGTTTTGCAAGGCTTTGCTTCGATAAATTTTTCATAACCATAACCTTCTAGTGCGATAACAGAGTTTCTTTGGAGAAAAGGAGAAAAACCTTTATCATTAAACCATTGAATTAATGCTTGAAAATGGAGTGAGATATCTAATGGCTTTGGTTTATACATAAACGATTGCCCGTTTGCAAGATATAACCGCATTACTGTGCGACCTTGCTGATGAGAATCACCGAAACCAGCATCGATACGTATGAGTTCTGATGAATGTAAAGAAAATATATCGATAATCATAGATCTGTTTAAGAGATAACGGTCTAACGTCTCTTTTATTACATTTACAAAAAGCATAGTTCTTTCAGCCAAAGTGCGGGCAATAACTGCATACTCAGAAAAAAATGATACAAGTTGTTTATGTCCTACAAATTTTTTTTCAATGAAGGAGATAAATCGTTCCTCCGGTGTTTGCCCTTCTAACTCTTCCAAAGTTTTAGCTATATTTAGCTCTAAAACAAATGACCGACCTGCGATTTGGGTTAATTGAAAAGACAATGTATGCAAGACCGAATTTATCGTATTCTCATGTAAAATAAAATCCTGGGCATTATCAATTTTTGATAAGTGCTGTTTTAATTGATTTCTCGCCCAAATTATAAATGGACGAATAAGAACATTCATCGTTCGAGACTCATTTTGTAAAACTGGGTGATTTTCATTCATTTTTAGAGCTTCTTCCAAAACTCGAAACCAATCTGCTTGATACTCTTTGATTATCGCTAAATAGTTCTCATCCCATTTAAGATTTTCGGTAGATTGAATCAAGGCTCCAAATATCTCTTCATTCATACTTGAAGCTTTAAACCGAGCTTCCTTTTTGGATTCTGTACTAATTAGAGCAAACTTAAACCATTCGTCTATTAGTTCTATTGTCTTTTCTTTATCTTGTCTCCAATTTTTATAATTAAAACCTTGAAAGGCTTGATCAACAAGGTTCTTACGTTCATGTAAAAAGAGAGCACGCATGATCTGCTCTTTCATAAATACCCCGTCCTCGTTTATGTGAAGTTAAAAAACTCAATTTTTTTAAGAAATAAAATACTTAGGAATACGCCAATTAAGGCGTATTCCTAAGTGGCATCCACTTATTTTATCCAGCATGCCCTGGAAAGCAAACTAGTACTGTGACACCAATAACAGTAACAGTAATAGTTGGAGTAGAATCTGGTTGCACTCCTAAACCGCCATGTACACGAGCAAGCTCATCAGCGCTCAACTCGACCAAAGCGTCACCTGCAGGATGATCAATACCTTCTCCAGCTACACGAAGCTTTGGATTTTTCCATGCTTGGATCATTTCTTGTTTTGTCATTATTCTTTACTCCTCTCAGGAATGTAGTGATATAAGACAAACTTAATGATAAACATATTTTTTTTTAATTTGCACTTCATAAAAATGCATTTTAATGTAAATATCTAAAAGAATTAAAAAAATATTTTATTTTAATATATTTTTTCAAGTTTTACAAATATATTTATTAAGTAAGTATTGAAATTTTTCCTTAATTATGAAAAAATATTTGCAAAAGACTTAGGGGGAGTAAAAATTGAGAGAAAATCAAAATTTATCTCCAAAAGAACAAAAAGTTGCAATTTGTATAGCTCAAGGATACAAAGACAGCGAAATCTCCCAGGATTTATCTATTAGTATGAGACGTACTGCCGAAATTGTGGCTTCAATTAAAGAGAAATGGAATATAAAAACAAGAGTTGAGATTGGCATATTTGCTTATCATTATGGTTTAGTTTTTTTGACGGAAGGTATGGAGGTGCATTCCTCTGAAGTTTAATAAGAAAGTACCTTTTATTGAACAGATGGAACATAGTGAATGTGGATTAGCTTGTTTGGCTATGATTTTGGGTTTTTTTGGACATAATATTTCTTTAACAGAATTAAGAAATCAGGTTGGTGCAGTGCGCGCAGGTATGTCTATGCAACAACTTCAAGAAATAGGGAGTACATATCATTTAACATCACGAGGATATCGGGCAAAGGCATCTCAATTAAATGAGCTAACCGCTCCTTTAATTTTGTTATGGGATAATCAGCATTTTGTGGTTCTTGAGAAAATAAAAAAGAAAAAAGCAATAATCCTTGATCCAGCTTTTGGAAGACTAATTCTTTCCCTTCAAGAATTCACAGAGAAATATTCGGGTTTTGCACTTTCATTAATCCCGGTAAAGGATTTTCGTAATAAAAGAAAGATACCAAAATGGACGTTCTATATCAAATTAGCTTTTAAGAGCAGAAAACTTCTTATTTCTGTATTTTTGGTCTCAATACTTCTTCAAGGATTAGGTATTTCAATACCTAAAATCACCCAATTTACTGTTGACAACTTATTAGAATCTAAAAATTATTCTTTCCTGATCACGTTGGGGGGAGCGATTTTTACTATATTTGTGTTCTCACAGTTATTCCAATTTTTAAGAGGTTACTTGATTGCCAAGTTGCAATCCCAAATGGATACATCTATGATGACACAATTCATAGACAAGCTTTTTAAACTTCCTTTTGATTTCTTTGAAAATCGAAAAGGAGGAGAATTGGTATTTAGAGCTAACTCCAATGTAACAATTAGAAGGGTATTATCTAATCGAGTTATAACTATTTTTATTGATGGGCTTTTACTTATAACTTATGCAATCTTAATGATTAATCAACTATGGCAAATTGGATTAATAGTTACAATTGTAGGCTTTCTAATGTTACTTATTATAGTTTTAAGTTCATTTATTACTCACCGTTTATCTAGAAAGGAGATTTCGAGCCAGGCTGAGATGCATGGTTTTTTATCAGAACATATACATGGAATTACAGATGTAAAAGTTTTAGGGTTCGAGAATAGAGTATTTAATAAGTGGGAGGAACTTTTTAAAAAACAACTTGCCACTACGGAAAAACGTGTCATTTGGAATGTATCACTTGATTCTATGACAGTTAGCATCCAGTTTGTTTTTCCCCTCCTGATTCTATGGATAGGATTTCATTATGTGTTTGAAGGATGGATAACTTTAGGGGGGCTCCTTGGCTTACAAACGTTGTCAACTGCTTTTATGGTACCGATTGCTTCCTTAGGATCGACTCTTAGTGAACTCGTCACTGTGGGCTCATATATTCAACGAATTCAAGATGTTATTGAGAATGTAGAGGAGCCTTCAGGTACCCAAAAACCGAACCATACTTTTAGAGGATATATTAAGTTTAAGGATGTTTCCTTTAATTATTATCGATTTGGAAAATACGTTTTAAAAGATATTAATCTTGAAATACTGCCAGGTGAAAAGGTTGCAATTGTTGGTGCTTCAGGTTCAGGTAAGAGCACTTTGGCGAAGTTAATATTAGGACTCTATAAGGCTTCATTGGGAGAAGTCAGCATCGATAATATCCCGCTGAATCAATGGCATTTGAGCGAGCTTCGTCAAAAAATAGGGGTTATTTTACAAGAAACAAAATTATTCAATGTTTCTATATTGGATAACATCGGCATGGATAATGGAGATTGTACCATAGATATGGTAGTTCAGGCAGCAAAGCAAGCCGATATTCATCGTTTTATTATGAGTCTCCCTTTAGGCTATCAAACTGTTGTTTCCGAGAACGGATTAAACTTTTCAGGGGGACAACGGCAACGTATTTTATTGGCGCGTGCTTTTTTGGCAGAACCTCAAATTCTTCTTTTAGATGAGGCAACAAGTTCACTTGATAGTGTTTCAGAGCAATTGATAACAGGTTTCTTACAAGAAAGACATTGTACACAAATCATTATTGCTCATCGTCTTAGTACAATCCAACGAGCTGATAGAATAATTGTGCTTGATCAAGGGGAAATAATAGAACAAGGTAATCATCAGGAATTAATTGATTTAAAAGGTCAATATTTCAATTTATATAATTCTCAGAAAACTGATTTTCAGTTTGAATCAGTTTTGTGACTTGGAGACGAGGAAAATGACAAGTATAAAGTTATGTGAAATATTGTATTTGAATCAACTCAGGAAACTAACTAAAATGGATGCCGCTTTATTCATTCTTTTATTAATTCTAATACCCAATGGATTAGCTAATGTTACCTTGAGATTAAACAGCTTGGGTTTTAAAGCAATGATGTGGGCTATCATATATGGAATCAGTGGTTTTTTGATTCATATTGGTATAAGTATATCCACTTCAAAAATAGAGGAAATACGTTTTTTGTGGTCTATAGGAAAGGGGAATTTGTTTCTAACCCAATATACTATGATAAAAAAAGTCCCTTTTCTAATATTACTTTTATGGATGGTAGTTGGTCAGATCTTATGGGGTGTTCATAACAATCATATTTATAATATGGTTTCAGGATTGATCATAGGTGTACTTTTTGCCGAGATATTTGGATATATAATGTTATTCAGAAAATTCTATGGCTATGCAATAAGCTTTTTTTTTCTATCACTGAATGTAATCTATTTTATATTGCCAATGTCTCTTTCGGTACGTATTTTGACTTGGCTTTTGTTATGCATAAGCATGGGATATATAGCTCTCTATTTTGCACAACGTTCTTGGTCTGTTTTTTTACAGTATCATGGTCCAAAAAAAAATTTGAACCGACGCGGATGGCTATCTCAAAGTCCACTCCTAAAAAAAGAATTGTTATTCATCATTAGACGAGGCAACCTGTTTTCTTTTTTTATTTTAGCTTTGGGAATTGAAGTTTTGAACTATTATATCATTAGAGAAAGTCCGCTTATTCTTCCAATCAGTAGCGCGGTATTATCATGGTTTGCTGTTGATATTTGGGCTGTCAAGAGTCTTATCATAGAGGAAAAAGGATTGCTAATATATAAAGCAACGTTATTCGCTTGGAAGAAGATGCTGCGCACCAAATGGTTGATTTTATGTGTTGTAACCATAGGAATTATTTCTATGCATCAGTGGGTTTGGGGAATTTATTTACATATTAGTCCGATGAGTTTATTAATCCAAATTATATGGAATGTATTCCTTTCAATTACTTTAATTAGTTTTGGTATGCCTTTGGGTTACAAATTTATATCCATTGATTATTTAGGAAATTACCGAATCAAGTTTTTCGGGAACTGGGTCATTGCAATGAGCATGCTATTACTATTGTATCTTCATCAATTTCATAAAGTATTATTCGCAGTTATATCTATTATGATCTATATAAGATTCATCTTTTTTTATAGAAAAGTATCTTAGGAGTGAGTCAACGATGACCCAAGAAAATAAATCACCATTTTTACAACTGGATCAAGTTTCTTTCGGTTATGGCTCTAAAGAAATTCTACATGAAATAAATTGGAATGTTTCAGACCACCAAATTACTGTGTTACTCGGTCCCAATGGAGCGGGGAAATCAACCTTATTAAGTTTAATTGCTGGTCTTCATCAGGTACAAAAAGGTACAATTCAATTCAATCAAACCATTATCGATTTTGAAAATCAAAACTATAAATCAATGGTAGGCTATCTACAAGAATTCCCCTTTTATTATCCCGCACTTTCTGTATTAGAAATGATGCGGCTTATTGGGGGATTACGACAGGTACCGAAGAACCAGCTCGAAATACGTATCGCTAAATGGCTGGAGAGATTCAAATTAGAAGATTATCAAAATATAAAAATGGAAGAGTTATCTCAAGGAACTAAAAAGAGGGTTGCATTAGCCTCAACGCTCTTGCATGAACCTACAATTCTTATATTAGATGAACCGACGAACGGATTAGACCCTGATCAAGTGATGATTGTTAGAAGTACATTACAGGAGTATCTCACAGAAGGCAGAGTCATTTTGTTATCTACTCATATAATTGGGTTGGCTGAGAAATTAGCAGATCAGGTTGCCATTCTTCGAAACGGTCGGATAACATATACAGGAAGATCTACAATTGACCTCGAAACCCTATATATAACACATCAACATGATTAGCTTATAAATGCTCCTGATTAGAAGGTTGTCAAGGAATAGAGTGACACATAAAAAACTTGGTGACTGTTCTCCTTTAATGTATTTGGAGAGCAGTCACCAAGTTTTTTTCTTACTATCCATCATCCATTGTGGGATGCTATGGTTAACCTTTGTGAGCAGCTGTAGTTTTTCTGGTATCTTCATTCATAGAACTCCCGGCACAGCCAGGACATGACTTGCTCGACGAACACCCCGCACAGGCGCCTTGACGGCTTTTTCGCAAAAATCGTACCAGCACCCATGCACTATAACCGAGGATCGCCAATAAAATGATGATATTGATCATGGAATTCACTTCCTTTTATTTACTATAGGGCCTGACTTAACCCCAACCTAATAATCTGCCACATTGATAGATCAAAACGGCGATGATATATGCGACGGTCAAAGGATAGATCACAGAAAATGCGGTCCAACGCCACGAAAGGGTTTCTTTACGAATGACCGCTACCGTAGCCAGACACGGAACATACAACAGAATGAACACCATAAAGCTAAAAGAGGCAAGCGGTGTAAAGGCCTGTCTGACTTGTAGTTCAAGTCCCTGCATATCAGGAACGTGGTAAATAATATTCATCGTTGATACGACAACTTCCTTGGCCATAAAGCCTGTGAGCAGGGAAGCCCCTGCTTGCCAGGTGCCAAAACCGAGAGGGGCCAGTAATGGAGCGAACCAACCCCCAACGGTGGCAAGCAGGCTGTCATTCATTTCTGCCCCGAAGCCCTGCGGACCGAAATTGGACAAGAGCCAGATGCCAACGGAACCTGCAAGAATAATGGTTCCGGCTTTACGGACGAAGCCTTTGACCTTCTCCCATGTGCTGCGGAATAGAGTAAGAGCCTGCGGCACTCGATAGGGAGGAAGTTCCACAATGAAGAGAGAGGGCTCACCCGACAAAATGGATACTTTGGAAAAAATTTTGGCAAGTATAAGCGAAACGACGATTCCTAACACATACATCAGCATGATGATGCTTGCCGCATGTGTTGGGAAAAACACACCCGCAAACAACGCATATACCGGCAAACGGGCAGAACACGACATAAAGGGTACCAACAATGTTGTAATGAGACGTTCTCTGGGCTGTTCAATGGTGCGTGCCGCCATAATCGCAGGGACATTGCAGCCAAATCCGATGATGAAGGGAATGAAGCTTTTCCCGTTCAAGCCTACGGCTTGCATCAGGCGATCCATGAGTATCGTGACCCGTGCCATATAACCAGAGTCTTCGATCACTGAAATTATCAGAAATAAAATAGCAATTTGAGGCAGAAAAACAAGCACACCCCCGACTCCAGCCACGATGCCATCCACGACTAGACTTTGCGTAAAAGCGGACGCATTCAAGTGAACGAGTAACTCAGAAATCCAAGTGCTGAGTGTCCCTGAAAAAAATCCATCCAGCATATCTGAAAGGATCGTACCCGCCCAATCGAAGGTGAACTTGAAGGTAGCGTACATCAGCAGCAAAAAGATCGGAATCCCCAGATACCGGTGAGTTAATAGTGCATCCAGCCTATCCGTCAGGCTGTGTGGTCTGAGCTTGGAGGTGTCGAGTGCCTTGGTGCACAGATCAGCAATCCATGCTGTTCGTACAGAACGAATATGCTGAGCAGGGGTGATGGCATGGCCTTCAGCGAGAAGTTCTTCCTCGCAACGGTGGATGCGTGCAGTTACTTGTTCACGCTGTACCTCATTCGTCATCCATTCCATGACGACAGGATTGCCTTCCAGACATTGCAGTGCGGCCCACCGCAGTTGCGGTACAGATGCATTCGGCAGCAAATTGCAAATATCGGTAATAGCAGCTTCAACGGCAGGGCCGTAGTCCAGTTGAAAAGCATTGGATGTACGTCTTACCTCCCGAAGAGAAGCGAGCATTTGCTTACTTCCACTGCCTGTACGCGCCACCATAGGAATGATGGGAACGTTCAATTGATCAGCTAACAATTCCTTGTTTACACGAAGACCCGTGGCATCAGCTACGTCAGTCATGTTTAAGCCTAGTACAAGCGGACGGCCATACTCCAGTAGTTGTACGGTCAGATAGAGATTACGCTGGAGCTGGGAGGCATCCACAATGTTGATCAGGGCCGTAGGAGGTTCTTCCAGCAAATATCGAGTTGCGACACCTTCATCCAGCGAAAGAGGGAGCAAAGAGTAGGCGCCCGGCAAATCCACCAATACGGCAGACTTGTCACGCAGGATTCCTGTTTTCTTTTCCACTGTGACGCCGGACCAGTTTCCTACTTCTGCATACGTACGAGTCAGCTTGTTGAATAATGAGGTTTTTCCTGTGTTGGGATTACCGAATAGAGCGATCATGTCCATGTTGGAACAACCTCCAGTTGCTTCACCTGATTTTGGCGAAGGCCGACCAGTTGGCCGTTGCATTCAATGACAATAGGACCGCCCAATAAACTGATTTTTTTTAACCGTATGATGGAACCTTCGTTAATGCCCATGTCTGTTAAACGGCGGCGCAATGAGGGATGAAGAGGGGCGAGAGATTGCAAACGCACAGTCTGACCCAGTGGTGTACGAAGGAGTGAGATACATTCTGGCATGGTGCTCAGCCTTTCTGATCTAGAATGAGAATCAATATCATTTACTTCCGATGCCAGTACCATATCATGAGGAAACCTAGATTGCTGTGATAAAACTCTCTACGAACGACAAAACTGCTCGTTGTCCCATCTGTTATCTAGCCGAATATGATGTCACAACCTGTCTTGAACTGCGCCCTTACTCGTCTGCAACCGACAAAACTAGAGCGTTTGGAGCAACTGTTTTTATGGTAAGATATAGCTGTTTACAACTATGTTAAGAAGGGCAGGAACGCTCTGTATGAACAGAAAAATCGGGGTTAGGCTTGTAAAATGTCTGGTTGCGGGTGCAGCGCTGGCTGTGTTGCTGCCGCAGGCTGTAGAGTGGGGCAGCAATGTGTATGCGGCGTCGACCAAGCCGGCTGCATCCGTATCATCGCAGCAGCTTCAGAACAAGCTTTTACAGGCAATGGCTACGCGGAGTGAAACGCTGACCTTTACATATCAAGGGCGAGTGAACGGTCTCAAGCAGCAATTACAGACGGCCATCCAACAGGCCATGGAGAGCGATCCGTATGTGAATTATACGATCAAAAGCTATGCATTCAGCTATACAGGCACAACGACCTCCGCTCAGGTTACGATTCGTTTAAGCTACCGGGAGACGAAGGAACAGACAGCATATGTGGATAGCACAGTTAAAGCGGTGCTGGGGGATATTATTACGAAGGGAATGACGGATCATGAGAAGGTAAAGGCCATTCATGATTGGATCGTCGTTCGCCTGAAGTATGATGAAACACAGCAAAAGTACACAGCCTATGATGGCCTGAAAACGGGAAGCACGGTCTGTCAGGGTTATTCACTGCTGGCCTATAAAATGCTGGAACGTGCAGGCATTACGAACCGGATTGTGGAAGGAAGAGCAGGGGGCCAGCTGCATGCATGGAATCTGGTTTTATTAGATGGTCGATGGTATCACATGGATACGACATGGGATGATCCAACCCCGGATCGCGCGAACGAGGTAAGCACTTCATATTATCTGCTAACGGATACCGAAATGCGGCGGGATCACTCATGGGTTAAGCCGTATCCTCAGGCGAATACATCGTATCGGGAAACCTTATCAGCACTAGTAGCTGCCGGAGGATCAAAGGCTGCTGTGTATCAAAAACTGTACGATACCCTCGAATATCCGCTGCAAGACGGCAAGGGTCTGGTTAAATCATCCGCCGACATTAAGGAACAGGTACGTAAGATTGTAAATAAGGGAGGGACGACACTTACCTTTGCCTATCAGGGAACGGAGCGAAGCCTCAAGGAGGATTTACAATCCTTATATCAACTCGGTTTGAAATCCATTTCCTATCAGATTACGGATCTAGGAAGTACCGGCAATCTTCGTGTAACCCTGAAATGGACCTAATCATCTTGCTGTAAAAAAGCTACATTAACAAAGGAGTATTTTATTTATATGCACAAGCGTTCCTTTACCTATTTGCTTGGCACGCAGACCATGTCTAATGCGGCCGACATTCTTTACATTATGGCACTTGTGTCTCTGGTTTTTCATGAAACGGACTCCATCTTCTCTTCGGTGCTCGTTCCGTTGCTGCGAATGGGAGCACAGATGATCAGCGGCTTTTTAGCACCGCTCATTTTGGCCCGATTCCAGCTTCCTTTTATTTTATTCGTTTCCCAGTTCGGACAACTGGCTTTCTTCGCTGTTCTGCTGGGCCACTTGTGGTCAGCGGGCACGGAGCCGATATGGGTGATTGTGTTTACGTTGGTGGCAGCCATGTCCTTTCTGGACGGATGGACCACGCCTGCGCGTAATGCGCTGATTCCCCGCCTTGCGTCCGGGGAAGGACTCATGCGGGCAAACAGTCTGGTATCGGTCAGCGATCAGACGGTGCAATTAGCGGGGTGGGGGCTTAGTGGTGTGCTCGTAGCCATGCTAGGCTCGGAAAAAACACTGCTGGTGGCTGGCGGGCTGTATATGGTAGCAATGATCTTCACC
Organism: Paenibacillus sp. F4; assembly: GCF_002894905.1. Classification (NCBI taxonomy): domain Bacteria; kingdom Bacillati; phylum Bacillota; class Bacilli; order Caryophanales; family Paenibacillaceae; genus Paenibacillus; species Paenibacillus sp. F4. The sequence continues at coordinate 63,923 of NZ_POVS01000032.1, read as the reverse complement.
AGCCTGGTTCGAGATCCACTAGAGGGCAAAGCCCATTATTTGCTGCAACCTGGAACAAGGGTGCGAGGTGGAGATGTTTCGGTTTCCGAAACTGGTACTGAGCCCGGGCAAGGGCACCATGACTTGCCTCCCGCACAGTTGGAAGATACACTGTATGGCCCGGAATCAGAGAGCCCCGCACTACCTCCCAAACGTAAAAAGGAGATACTGCGTGAAGGCTGGAGCCTCATCGGAGCCAGTCGCAGACTGAAAGCTCTTATTTTTATGGATATGATTGATCTTCTAGGGGGTTCGGTTTGGGTAGGCGCGTTCACGCTTGCTTTCGCTCAGCAGGTTTTGCACAAGAGCGAGGCATGGTGGGGATACATCAATGCAGCGTATTTTGCAGGAGCGATTGGCGGTGGCATCGTTGTCCTCGCCTGCGTCAAGCATTTGCAGCGCAGACTGCTGCCCGCCATGTTGGCGGGGATGGCAGGCTACGGGCTGCTGACAGCATGGTATGCACTGAACACATTACCGCCGCTGACGCTGCTCATCGTGTTGTTGATGGGACTACCTGCGGAAATGTCCGTCGTATCCCGCCGCACGATGATGCAAATGAGTGTGTCTGTACATGATTTGCCCAAGGTGCTGTCTGCCCAGGCCACACTGACTAGTTTGACCTTTTGTATTTCGCTTCTGTTAATGGGCTGGATTGCAGATCATCTGGGCATCGTTAATTTGTACTTATTTTCTGCAGTGCTGACGCTGATTGCTGTTATATACGGTATTTTTAGTCGTCGTGCCTTATCCATGTCTTTGTCAGCTTCATTGGAACCTTCCTCCAAATAAACAGAAAAAGCCCGTCTCCGGGCATATACAGGTGAAAATGCGGATAAACGGTCTTGGACCAGGTTTACCAGCGTTTTTTCCCTGAGATGTGGAGACGGGCTTTTTTTACTGTTTTCTATTATTTATCCGAAGAAGCATCTGGACTCAAATCACATTCTTTTAACGGAACGATTTTAGTACGTTTGATCCATTTGTAGCCGAGCCACAGCAGAAGGAACAGCGGCACACTCATATACGTAGCGATCATCGTTTTCCAGTCAATATCCTGTCCGGTGAAGGCATCCGCCCCTTGCCCGATAATGACAATGATACACAGAGCGAAGGCGAACAACGGCCCAAACGGGAACCAGCGTGCTTTGTATGGAAGCTCACTTAGACTGTGGCCCTGTGCAGTAAAGGCACGGCGGAAACGATAATGGCTGACTGCAATCCCGACCCACGTAATAAATCCGCACATTCCAGAAGCATTCAGCAGCCAGTTATAGACTACACCGTCTCCATACAGAGAGGCGAGAAAGGCTAGCATACCGACAGCAGTCGTGATCAGCAGCGCGTTCATAGGAATGCCACGTCTATTGATACGTCCGAGGAAGCGTGGGGCTTTACCTTCCCGTGCCAAAGCGTACAGCACCCGAGTTGCCGCGTACATACCCGAGTTACCTGCCGACAATACAGAGGTCAAAATAACAGCGTTCATAACAGAAGCAGCAATCGCAAGCCCTGCTTTTTCAAATACGAGCGTGAACGGGCTGACCCCGATGTCACTGATATCTCCCCGCAGCAAATTTGGATTGGTGTACGGAATGATCAATCCAATCACGAGAATCGCCAGAATATAAAAGAACAGGATGCGCCAAAAGATTTGACGGATGGCGCGCGGCACATTTTCACGCGGATTTTCGCTCTCTCCAGCGGCTACCCCAATCAGCTCCGTTCCCTGAAAGGAAAAGCCCGCTGCCATGAATACGCCTAATACAGCAAAGAATCCGCCATGGAACGGGGCGTCTCCTACTGTGAAGTTGGCAAAGCCAACCGCAGGACCACCCATAATGCCGAAGATCATCAGCACACCTACGGTCAAAAAGATGACCACGGTCACAATTTTAATCATGGCGAACCAGTATTCAGACTCACCGTAGCCTTTGACGGTCAACGCGTTGAGCGCGAAGATTACGGCTAGGAATAACAGACTCCACCAGGCAGAGTGGCTTTCCGGGAACCAATATTTGATGAGCACGGTCGCTGCTGCCAATTCGGCAGCAATCGTCACCGCCCAGTTGTACCAGAAGTTCCAGCCCATGGCGAAACCGAAAGCCGGATCGACGAAGCGGCCTGCATAGGTGTTAAAAGAGCCGGATTCAGGCATAAATGTAGCCAACTCACCAAGGCTGGTCATAAGGAAGTAGACCATGAGGCCAACTGCTGCATAAGCCAGCAGCGCACCGCCGGGTCCAGCTTCAGCAACCGCGCCTCCACTGGCGAGGAACAGGCCCGTACCGATAGAGCCGCCGAGGGCGATCATCGTCATATGGCGGGCTTTGAGACTTTTACGCAAGGTTGCGTCAGGTGTTGCTTTGTGTTGCACGTTCAAACACTCCTTCATGAAATTGTATTTCATGTCAGGGCAAGAGCCAGAAGGAGGGGGAGTATATAAATCAAAAAACCGCAGGGAATACGCCTGCGGTTTTGTCTATGCATTCCGCACCATACCTTCTTCTATAACAAGATAGCTCAACACACGTGTCTGTGTTAGGACAGCGTGTGACAGTTCTGCTCCTTTCGGTTAGCAGCCCCAGCATTCGGAGTATTTACAAAGAGTCAGCTCCGCATACTTCGGCGGGTGTACCTTTCCACTGGAATCTCAGACGGCTCTTATCGTCTCCTCCGGTGTACTGATTACATCCGCGACCTCTACCTCATCATAAAACAGGGTTGATGAGGTGTATGACATGATATTTTATTGTATAGCGAACTACAGTATATCGTACCTGTACATCTTCTGACAATCGACAATTTTTTGAAAATCACTCGTAGAATCTTAAATTAAGAGTTCCGCTTGGCCATCTGCTGCCAAACTGTGCCCGCGGCTTGTTCGCCTGATTCGATGCGTTCCAGCGCCATTTTAGCCTGCAGACTAACCTCGAATTCGGGATCATCGACAGCCTTCTCCAGCGCATCACGTGCATCCTCGGTTCCAACCTCGTATAAAAAACGTGCCGCCCGCCAGCGCACCAACTTGCTGCTATCCGACAGGGCTCCGATCATTGCGCTGGTAGCGACCGGGTCGCCGATGTCCGACAACGTGTCGCCTGCGGTGCGGCGTACTGCCGCCGAAGGATCGCGCAGCGCCTCGGCTAGCAGATCCATCGCCTCCGGTGAGCGAATATCGCCCAGATAGACGACGCCCAGCCGCCGCAGCTGCATTTTGTCGTCATGCAGCGCTTGCCGGATAAGCGGCAAATGCTCAGGCGTCGGCTCCAGCCGATCCAGCGCAGCGTAGCGTGTGCGCCAATCCTCGTGCTGCAGGGCCTTCTCCAGCTCGGCATCGCTCCATTCGCGGCGTTCCTCTACGAATTCGCTGTTGTTTGCGCCGTGGGCAATCGCCTGTTGGATAATCTGCTCCAGCCGATCCTGTGGAAAGGCTGCCTCCAATTCCTGCTCGACCTCGCGTGCAATGTCCGGCAGTTCACCGTAGCGGACGCCGTAATCACTCAGCTTGCGTTCCTTGATCAGCGTTGCACTCGCTACACGGGTAACGGCCTGCACAAAGCGGTCGGACAAGGAAATTCGTTCCTCCTGCTGCCCCGCCTTGACTCGGATTTGCATAGGAATGCCGCGAAAAAATTGCACAAAGACCTGTGCTTCGCCAAATGCTTCTCCAGAGGTTTCCTCTGGCAAATCCCAATTGGCGTCAGCGCCTTCCTCGCCTAGCCGATCCCGGACTTGACCCAGAATGGTGGACCAATCTGCATTCCCTTTGCGGTCAAGGGCTACGAAGTCGGTCGTGTGAAACACACTTTTGACCCCTTCAATGCCTAGCATGCGCCGGATAAATGGGGGAGCGGAACGCTCATTGTCCCGTGTATATGTTCTGCGGATACCCGCTTCCAGTCGCTCATCCAGATGCAGCATCATGGTGTTCGGACTGGGAGTTGGCTCGATAGATGTTATTTTCATAGCTCAGTACAGCCTCCTGTTCAAAAGTTCTCCATATATATCTTATCTGTATTGTAACTCATTCTGCGAATCTCTCCAAAGAGAAGTTGACGTTTCCGAGGAAAACACAATGACATATCTCACACTAATTCGGGTAAACATGTCTGATGAATATGGAGGTTTTTTTAATAAAAACAGGATGCTATATAAGCCGAACTCGGAAAATTAACATGAAAACGGAGTAGGCGGAATGGTGCTGTACAAGCATAGCGGTCGCTTTTGTCCCCGGATTTTCACCCTAATCATAGGCTTTATTCTAGAAATCCGGGGGCGGTGGCGATGGGAAGTACCATCCGGCTGCGCAGTGGCACTATAGGTAGCTTTTAAGTTCGGTTTATAGTTTGATGCTGTCTATGCATTCCGCTTCAGCGGATCGTTCTGGTGGCTGCGAATGAGCAGGAAGGCGATAAAGCCTAGAGACAGAACAGCTGCCAGCAGCATAAATGTAGTCGTCTGATTACCGCCATTATCCATCAAGCGAATGGAAAGCACAGGAGCTAGACTTGTACCGGCAAACAGGATGAAGGTATATAGTGAGACAGCTATAGCCCTCGCTGCACCGCCGAGCTGGCCGACGATTGCTATAAGTGAAGGAACACTCAGGGCAATGCCGCTGACAAAGCATACACTCAACACCACGATAGTCATAAGAGAGTGTGTCATTCCCATCAGCGCCAAACTCAGAATGGAAAGAATAAGGGCTGTACGTAATATAAGGTGCACACCGTATTTCTGGGCTAGCTTTCCGGCGAATGGTGAAAGGAGCATGCCGATGATACCAGCGGATCTGACATAAAGCATCTGTTGGCTATTCAGGCCAAATTCAGGGCCGCCAAGATAGCTACCCAAAACCGTATACATGCTCACAAAGGACATCAGGAGAACAAAAGCAACCGTGTAGCTTAACCATAAAGGATACGAGAGCAGAACGGTCCCCAACTGACTGAAAGCTGCCCAAATGCGAACACCTCGTTGAGGTGAGGGGGTTTTAGGTAGGAAAAAAAGGACGATTAGAAAGGTAATTGCATACAAAATGCCTAGCATCCGAAATACCGTATTCCACCCCATTTGTTCGCTAATGACAATACTAAATACCTGACCAGCGATACCTGCTACTAGAAAACCGGTGCTGATAAAGCCGATAGCCGTTACCCGTTTTTCGGTCGGGAACATATCGACAGCGTATGCAAGAGCAACGGGAGAAAAGGTGGCCGCAGCTAAACCCTGAAGCAAGCGCAGTGTAACTAATACAGAATATTGACTGGTTAAGCTGATGGATAACGAAATAATCGTTAATGCGAGCAGTCCGGTGACGATAACCTGCTTTCGTCCAAAGCGGTCAGACAATCCACCATAAACAAGACATCCCGCCGCAAAGCCTAAGGAAAAGATACTGCCCGGCAGGGCTGCTTCAGCAAGCGTTTTTCCAAATACTTTAGCAAAGAAAGGGAGCAAAGGGATCGTCACATACAGGCTGGACATGACGACAACCGCCGACCAACATAGGATTACAGTCATCCATGCATAAGGGAGAGCCACATTTCCTTTCTGTATAACGGTATGATGGGTTCGTAATTTACTCATTAATTAAACACTCCTTAATCATAAAATAAGCAGCTTGTTAATACGCACAATTAAATATATTAGATAACCTAATTATATGTTTAAAAAAATTTATCTGCCCACCCCCAATCTGCCTTCCATATGATGATGGATTTTTTCTATAATCCGCGAAAAAACGACCTGCTCTTCTGGCTCCAAAATACTCGCTAGAGAAGCACAGGAAGACCAAAATACAGGGAGCACCTGCTGTACAAGATGAGTCCCCGCTTCTGTAATGCGTACATGAATTTTGCGTCGATCTGTAGAATTATGTTCTCTGATAATCCATCCTCGTTGCTCTGTCCAGTCCAAGATTGATGTAACAGATGCACGACGGATTCCTAGACGGTCGGCAATCATAGAGGGGCTCATCTGAGCCTGAGATTGGTGCAGTGTCAACAGCAACAACAGATCTAGCTTACTCTCTGTGAGGCCGTAGGCAGATAAATCTAGATCGATCGCGTCCAGCACGTTATCACCCGTCCACAGCAAGAAGAGACCCATGCGGGCAAGTTGTCGGTCCGTTCCTGCAAGGGCAGTTTGATCCATTAACTCCAGATAAGGTTCTGGACCCAGACGGGGAAGGGGTTGCTGGACGGTGTCCCGCTTACTTTGTTTTGGTGGCATAAGTTCACTCTTTTCATATAATTAGGTTATCTAACTATATATCAATATAACGTATTGAAATGCATAAGACAATATCTAAAAAGAAATACGGCTACATTCAATGCAGAAGCAGGGTTAAAACTCGGAAGAATGAACCAAACTGTGAATAGGTTACCAAAACGCGCCAATAGATAAGTGAAGGAGGCGTTCCTATGTTCCGCAAGCAGGAAAGAACGCTCATTATTATATGTATAGTAATTGCGGCCATTATGCTATATGCCGTAATTAAAAGCATAGCTCGCTTGACTCCTTAGTTGGTAATCCAGAGTGATCCGCGATGTTTAAAATGTGAAATGAAGGAGTGAAACCCATTTGTCTTCACTGGACCCTGTATTGCTAAGCCGGATGCTGACCGGAATTACCCTGTTTGTTCATATCGTATTTGCATCCATCGGCGTCGGCGTACCCTTAATGATTGCACTAGCAGAATGGCGCGGGCTGCGAACTGGTGATCCGCATTATACACTGCTGGCCCGACGGTGGGCGCGAGGGTTTGTCATTACCGTTGCCGTGGGTGTCGTTACAGGCACCTCCATTGGTCTGCAGCTCAGCTTGCTTTGGCCCACCTTTATGAGGGTGGCTGGACAAGCGATTGCGCTACCCCTGTTTTTGGAGACGTTTGCTTTTTTCATCGAAGCTATATTCCTGGGCATCTACTTGTATACCTGGGATCGGTTTAAAAGCAAATATTTTCACCTGATGCTGCTCATCCCGGTAGCGATTGCCTCATCTGCATCAGCGGTTTTTATTACGACTGTGAACTCGTTCATGAACCAACCTCAAGGCTTTACACTCAAAAATGGAGTCATGACAAATATTCATCCCATCGAGGCTATGCTAAATCCGGCTACGCCGACCAAAGTGTCCCATGTATTGGCTTCCTCGTATACATTGAGCGCTGGTGTGCTGATGGGGCTGGCTGCTTACAGCATGCTGCGAGGGCGTAATCACCCTTATTTTAAAAAGGCGCTGAAGCTGACTGCCACCTGTACCATTGTGTTTGCCATCAGCACCGTGATGATTGGAGACGCATCCGGTAAATTTCTGGCCAAATATCAGCCGGAGAAGCTGGCTGCCGCCGAATGGCATTTTGATACGATGACGCACGCCCCCTTTGTATATGGTGGCTTTATGGATGAAAACGGTGAAATCAAATATGCCTTGAAAGTGCCTTATGCACTTAGTGTGCTGGCTGGTAATTTGCCCAGTACGGAGGTTAAGGGCTTAAATGATTATCCCGTAGATGAGCGTCCGCCACTGTCTATCCATTATATGTTTGACCTCAAAATCACCACAGGGGTGCTGATTCTCGTCATTCCGCTGTTATATCTGATCCGCAAGCGTTTGCCAGGTCGCAAACCATACCCCAGATGGCTGCTGTTGGCGCTCATTCTGGTGGGGCCGATGGCGATGGTAGCTATTGAGCTCGGATGGATGTTTGCGGAGGTCGGTAGACAGCCGTGGATTTTACGCGGATATATGAAGGTCTCCGAAGCAGCAACCACTTCTACGAGTGTCGGGTGGATGCTGGTGTTGTTTGTTATTTTGTATCTGGTGTTGTGTTTCTCGGCCATTAAGGTACTCAGCAAGCTATTCCGCAATAAGGATGCGGTGGAAGAGATAAGGCAGCTGGGCCTGGAAGGGGCTGAAGGCAAGTGAGCTATGAAATTGTAGGTATCGCCATTTTGTGGACATTCCTGTTCGGATATTTGCTTGTGGCATCCATTGATTTTGGTGCAGGTTTTTTCAGCTTTTACAGTGTGTTAACAGGCCACCAGAACAAAATCCACAATATTATTCAACGGTATCTATCCCCGGTGTGGGAGGTAACAAACGTATTTCTCATCTTTTTTGTGGTGGGATTAAACGGGTTCTTCCCGGATGCGGCATATTACTATGGCACGGCGTTACTCGTTCCCGGCAGTATTGCGATTGTGCTTCTCGCCATCCGGGGAGTCTATTATGCGTACAATACGTATGGGCATTCTGGTAAAAATAATATCGTCTACATGGCGTTATACGGTGCGACAGGGTTGCTGATTCCGGCGGCGCTATCCACGGTTCTCGCCATTTCGGAAGGCGGCATTATTGTAGAAAACAGTACAGGTGTACATCTGCAATGGGGTCAACTATTAAGTAATCCCTACACGTGGGCGGTTATTATTCTGGCGCTGGTGAGCGTACTGTATATCTCGGCGATGTTTTTGGCCTATTATGCCAAAAGGGCGGGAGACAAGGTCGCTTTTGAAATCGTACGGGGATATGCGCTGCTTTGGAGCGGTCCAACGATTGTTGCGAGTTTGCTCGCATTTTTTCAGATTAACAAACAAAATCCAGATCATTTTACCAATATGCTGAACATAGCCTGGATGTTTGTTGCATCCTTCATATGCTTCGCGGGAGCAGTTTATCTGGTATGGCAGCGGCGGCATCTGGGGGTTTCATTTATATTGGTGATGCTGCAATTTGCATTTGCCTGGTATGGCTACGGCCGCTCGCATCTCCCGTATGTTCTGTATCCCTACATTAATGTCTACGATAGCTTTACAAATTCTACGATGGCGTATGCGTTGATTACGGCGTTTGTTGCGGGTCTGCTGGTGCTGATCCCTTCGCTGATCCTGATATTAAGATTGTTTCTATTCGATGCAAAATATGTGCGCGGACATGAAGGGAAGAAAGGGTGAGTTAGAGTGGCTGCTTTCGAGCATTTTACGATTATGTACGAGTCACCTATCATTATTGTCGTGGCGATTGTGTTTTTGTTTATTTATTCGGCACGCTTTAAAAATCCACAGGACTGACAACTACAGGTGGAACAGGCCTTCCTGATTGATGCGGGAGGTCTGTTTTTGCTGTATTATCGCAGAATTTCCTTTACAGACGTGATTGAATTATACTTTACATATATCAGGATGTTGTATCATTTTATGTTCACACTCGAGTGACAATATATAGTTAAATTGAACCGCTGCGTTTTTTGGAGAACGGGTTCATCAGGGAGGGAGCTGCATCATGCCCAAAGTTCGTTTTAACAATATGGATCATGTAAATACCGATAAAACAATCAAGCAATTCAGACAATGGCGGCAGGAGCGACGCAGCAAAATAAAGGATTATACGTTCGTTGTGCCAAACCATCCCCCGGAACTGGAGTTCCTGCATAGCAATCGGGAGATGGCGACAGCCACCTGGGTGGGACACTCCACCTTTTTTATCCAGTATCTTGGGCTGAATATCGTCACCGATCCAGTATGGGCAGAGCGTATGGCTTTTGATAAAAGGTTGGCTCCGCCTGGCATTCGTATTCAGGATGTACCACCACTGGACATCATTCTGCTGTCTCATTCACATTATGATCATTTACATTTAGAATCGTTGCGGAAATTATATCGTGCAGATACGCTGATGCTCGTACCTTCGGGGTTAAAGGCGAAAATGATCCGCAAAGGTTTTCGAAACTGTCATGAGCTGCAATGGTGGGAGCATTTTACGGTAGGAGGGGTACGCTTCACATTTGTTCCAGCCCAGCATTGGACACGACGCACGCCGTTTGATACCAATACTTCGCATTGGGGTGGATACGTTCTGCAAAGTGAACAGCAGGTGATTGGCTCTGCCACGTCCGTCACGGAATCCAATCCTCATTCTAGTGCAGACTCAGAGGATGCACCAACGTTGTATTTTGTGGGAGACACCGGATATTTTCGTGGGTTTAAGGAGATTGGCGAGCGATTTGCCATTGATCTGACCTTTATGCCGATTGGCGCGTATGAACCGGAATGGTTCATGACCTCGCAGCACGTGACACCGGAGGAGGCATTGCAAGGGTTTGTAGATTGCGGCGCAGATCAGATGATTCCGATGCACTACGGAGCCTTCAAGCTGGCGGATGATACGCCAAGAGAGGCGCTGGATCGTCTCGAAGCGGAGCGTGAGCGAATGGGTATTGCGAAGGAACGCATTCATGTTCTTGGGCACGGAGAGACGCTGAAAATTGGACGTCGCTGCTCAACTACAATCTGAGGAATTCGACATAATCCTTATAGAAAAAGCGACTCTGCGGACAATTGATGTTGTCTGCGGAGTCGCTTTTTTTGTTTTTGGGCTGTGATGCAGGATTAAACTGCTTCGGAATCACTTGCCAAAGAGGAATCGCTGTTGGCGATGGGATGACGAACGATTTTAACTTCATAGAACGTGATTTTATTTTCAATAATATAGTCCGGAATTTGACGATGGCTATGGGATTCGCGGAATGCTTCGCTTTTCGTCCAGCCTTGGAAGTTCTCTTTTTCTTTCCAGCGTGTACTGATTGTTACTTCCTCATAATCCTTCGTGTTTTCAGTCAGCAGTACTTCCAGACCGAGAAAGCCTTCCATTTTTTCAACTTTTCCTTCTTTGTTAAATCTTTCGATGAGTAAATGTGCATTGCCCGGTGTGATTTTAGATGTATTTGTAACGATAACCATATTAAATTCCTCCTGAATGATGTGGTATGGTCGGTATAATAACCGGATAGCCATCCTCAAATTTGATGGTAGCGTTCATTTCATAAATGTCGCGAAGAAAAGCAGACGTCAAAATCTCACGGGGTTCGCCGGCAACGGCGATTCGTCCCTTTTTAAGCGCAATCATATGATGACAATAGGCCGCAGCTTGCTGCAAATCATGCAGTACCATAACAATCGTCAAGCCGGACTCGTGATTGATACGCCGCAGCATATCCATAACTTCAAATTGGTGGGCGATATCCAGAAAAGTGGTCGGTTCATCGAGCAAAAGAATACCTGTCTGTTGGGCCAAGACCATTGCAATTCGCGCTTTTTGTTGTTCACCTCCCGATAGAGTATGGAACATCCGATCTGCATAGGGCTGGATGCCCGTGATTTTCATGACATGGTCTACGATTTGCTGGTCCTGTCCGGTATGGCGTACTCTCAAGCTCTTGGCATGAGGAGATCTTCCGTAAGCGACCACCTCGCGGACCGTCAATAACGGCAGCATATCCTTCATTTGCGGCAGCATTGTAATCGTCTGGGCAAAATCACGCCGCTTGTACTCCTGAACGGGTTTGCCCAGCACGGAAACCTGACCCTGATCCTGCTTGAGCAACCGGGTCATAATCCGCAAAAGCGTGGACTTGCCTGAACCGTTTGGTCCGACGATCGCGGTGAGCTGACCAGCGGGCAAAGTGATATTCACATCGTCCAGCTGGAAATACCCACGTTGTAAGGAGATATGCTCACCCTGAATGGCTGTCATCCGAAATTCCCCCGTTTCTTGAGCAGGATTAAGAAGAACGGTGCCCCGATGACGGCCAGCAAAATACCTACAGGCAGTTCAATCGGGTCAAACCAGGATCGCGCCACCGTATCTGCGAGAACAACCAGCGTTCCGCCGCCCACAATGGAAAGGGGAAGGAGGAAACGATAATCTTCACCGATCAGCAGCCGTATGACGTGGGGAACAACCAGCCCTACAAAGCCGATTAGCCCGGCTACACTGACCGCTGTACCGGCGAGCAGGGCAGACAGCAGGATAATGAGCATACGTTGAAGCTCTACTCGCTGACCAAGCAGCTGTGCTGAATCGTCGCCCAGCAGCAGTAAATTAGCAGGTTTAATTGCAAAGAAAGAGGCGATTAATCCAATGATGGCGTAAGGCGCCATAAACTCTAGATGATGCCAGCTTCTTCCGTTTAATCCGCCGGATAGCCAAGGAAGAACGGCCTGTACGCGGTCGCTGTACATGACCATTACGCCGTTAGTGAGTGCGCCCAGCAGCGCGTTGATCGCAACGCCAGCGAGCACAATTTTGACAGGCGATGCCCCTCGGTCCCAAGCCAGCAGATAAATGACGATTGCGCTCAGAAAGGCTCCCAAAAAGGCGGTTATCGGAAGAAGGTAGCTGAGCTGTGGAAGCATCACCATCGTAATGACGGCGGCAAGTCCACCTCCAGCCGATACACCAATAATGCCAGGGTCAGCCAATGGATTTTTCATGACACCTTGAAGAAGTGCTCCGGAAGCTGCAAGACAAGCTCCCACCAGTAAACCTACTAATACTCTGGGTAGCCGGAGATCCATCAGGATCGTGCGATATGTAGATTCATCATGATGTAGCAAAACATGATTAATTTCTTGAAGTGGAATCGACACCGAACCGTAGGCCAGACCGTACACAGAGACGGCCAGCATTAGAATCGGAAGGGTAATCCAGGCGATGGTGCGTCTTCTGGCGCGCTGTAGTTTGTTCATCACCATCGCCTATTTCGCCGGATACAGCTTTTGATGCATCAAATCCAGCGCTTTAGTGACCCGTGTGCCCGGATTCGTACCGAACAGATCTGAAGGTAAAACCTCGACCTGATTGTTTTTGACTGCTCGGATTCCGTTCCAAGCTGCATTTTCCTGCATTTCTTTTATAAATGCGGCTTTAACATCTTCCGTATTGCCATGGGTCATGATGAAGATGTAGTCAGGGTCAGCCTGTATGATGCGTTCTGTGTTCAGCTGCGCATATTGCGGGAAATTTTGCAGGCCCGGAAAATCAGCGGCGATATTAGAGCCACCCGCAGCTTCCAGAATGTTTCCACTTAGTGAATTTGGCAGTGCCGCCATATACGTAGCCGGGGCTCCGTAGACTAGCAACACCTTAGGTTTAGAGGCAGAGGCGGTTTCCTTTTGCAACTTGACTACTTGTTGGTCAATTTGCTGATTTAGCTTCACGGCCTGAGCCTGCTTTTGCAGTAATTGTCCGAACAGTGTAATTTGCGACTGAATATCATGAACTGAATTGGCTCCCGTCAGCAGCAGCTGTGAACCGACTCCTTCAATGGCTGGAATGTCTTTTTCATTCATAGGATAATTGCCTAGCACGACATCCGGTTTGAGCATCGTAATTTTCTCCAGATCGACTTCATGAGTGGAGCCTATTTGCTGAACGTTCTCAGCAGCAGGTACGACGGAAGGTCCATTTGAGTTGGGCCTGCCCACGGCTGTCCCGCCCAATGCGTATATAATATCCAGATCGCCATTGCTGAGTGCAACGATATGTTGAGGGACACTTTGAAACGCCAACGTCCGTTTTGAAAAATCAGTAACTTGAATCGCCGCACTGCTTGTCGTGCCAGAAGTGGCAGATACGGATGCACTGGTTGGTTTGTGATCTGCGGTCGAGGCACCATTACTACATCCGGTAACTGCCAATAAAAGCGCTGCGGACGACCACAACACATAAGATTTCATGTTATTCCTCCTGCAATTTTCGAGTTAAACAATAATGATAATCATTTTCATTTATGTATAAGAGAATGATAATGAATATCACTGGGGATTGTCAATTGAAAAAAGCAAATTTTTAAATAAATTTTGAACTAAAAATAAAAGGGCTATATTCGAATTATAGAAGAGGGAACTACAAATTTTTCTTAAAAAATAGCATATATCAAGGGATTATGTACATGCAAATACATATTGACATTTTCGAAAAGTGTAAGATATATTGGTGATGGGTTTACTTTATTTTGCGAAATTCTGGAATAGAAAGGTGGGAAGATACGGCTCAAAAAGAGCTATTTTTTTTAAATTATCAATTGAGAATGATAATCAATTACTTATATTCTCGTGGGGAGGGACTGCTGTCAAAATGAAGAAGGGGTATTCTGCAATTATTGCTGTGTTTCTGCTGGTGAGTGTGCTGAGCTTTTGGCCAACTTCGTCATCTGTAGTAGCCGCTGCGGCTTCTCCAAAATTGGCGGATGGTACATACACGCTCAAATACAATATTCTCAAGGCAGAAAATGATTCGGTGTCCATGGCTAATGATTATTTTGAAAAACCAGCTAAGTTGTATGTAAAAAAAGGTCAAATGACCATGCAAATTAAGCTGAATCATAGCGAATGGACAACTGGGTTTAAAGTAGATTACAAAGGCAAAATCATCGATACAAAGGTCATCCATAAGGATGCTAAAACCGATACCCGCACCGTACAATTTCCAATTACGAGTGTGAACAGCCCGCTAATCTCTAAAATTCATGTTACTGTCCCTGCGTATAACTACGATCATGATTATACGATCCGCTTCGCTTTTGATTCCAAAAGCGTCAAAAAAATAGTAGCCGTCCAGTCAGCGAAATCAACTAAATCTTCCAAGAAGTAAATTCAAGCCATCTTTATCGTTCATAAAATCAACACAAATTGAAGCATAAAAAATTGAGGAGTGTGTGTAGATATGAATATGGTAATGAATCGCTTTGAGCAATTTTCTTTTAAGAAGGTATTTGTAGCATTGATCATGACAGCGCTTGTTTTTGCACTCGTTGCTCCATTCTCAGCTAAAGCGGCAGCATCCGACGGCACGTATAACGTAGACTATACCGTTCTGAAGGACCAAACCAATGAAACTTCTCGATTGGATAGCTACCTGACGAAGCCTGCTCAGGTTACGGTAGCTAATGGCAAAAATGTCGTTCGTCTGACTGTGAAAAGCAGCAATCTGATTACAACGTTCAAAGTAGAGCAGAATGGCGTACTGCAAGATGCGACTGTGGTAAGCACAGATACTGCGAACAACACTCGTGTAGTGGAATTCGAAGTTGCTGATCTGAATGCAAAAGTGAATGCTTACGCTGAAATCACAATTCCAGTAATCGGCTACACAGGCAAGTACGATGTACAACTGCAATTCGACGAAATCTAATCCAAAATAAAACGTAAAAGGAGATTAAGAACATGAACATGATTATGAATCGTATGGAAAAATTGTCTTTGAAAAAAGTAATGCTTACTGTACTGATGGCAGCGCTTGTTTTTGTGGTACTAGCTCCATTTTCTGCCAATAAAGCGAATGCGGCTTTGCCTAATGGAACGTATCAATTGCCTTATACCGTTTATAAAGATGGAACCACTCAGCCATCTTACATGGATACAAATGGTTATGTGAAAAAACCAGCCACACTGATTGTTACGAATGGTCAATATAAAGTGAGAGTAGCTATTACCAAAAGTGCTTGGGTTACTGAATTCAAAACTCAACAAAGCGGTCAGTATGTGAATGCGACTGTAGTAAGCACATCAGGGGATACAAGAATAGTCGAATTCCCTGTAACTAGCCCGTCTCAAAAATTGAACGTTAAACTGCATGTAAGTGTGCCTGCAGAATACACTGGTGGTATTCCGTACGATCACGAATATGTTGTTCAATTCCAATTCGACGACAGCGATATCTAAGACTTCTTTTTGAAAATATAATTTTGAATTGAATACTCATTTGGAGCTTAGTTTCAAAGCACCAAATGAGTATATTTTATGTAGGGGGATACATCACCTTGAAAAGCCGATTTAACAAATTTATAACGACATTTGCTGCTGTTCTAATGTTGTTTTCTTTAGTTTCACCATACGTAGGAGCAACACCTGAGGGTGAGTCCACTTCGTCGAATTTGCCCGATCTAAGCACTACAGTCACTAGTGCTACTTATGCTACTTATGAGATTCCGGTAGAAGTGCCCAGCACATATGCTGAGCCTACCAATGCTGTGACCACTACTGATGCGACCTATGCAGATGGAGAATACCTGATCGATTACAAAACTTTAAGAAAGACAGTCAGCGGTAGCACTAGGGATTCAAGCTTCAAAACAAACTATACCTATCCTGGAGATTTGATCATTAAGGATGGAAAATACCATTTTTCATTTAAGTTTGCGGAATCTCAAGGTCTTTCGAAATTTTTAGTTGAACAAAACGGGGAAACAGTTCCCGCAAAAATAGAGGTGGATTCTGGGAAAACTTCCGGGACTGTAAGCTTCGATGTTTATGATTTTCATCAAAATGTAAATACGGAGTTTGGATTTAATAGCAGTTCTCCATGGTATGTAGATACCGATCCAGACCGTTCAGTGAAGGAATGGATTGAGTTTGATCCTTCCAGTTTGAGACTTAAAAACTCAACGGAGAATCCAACGGTTCCACCTGTAACACCACCGGTAACGCCTCCTAATACAGGAGAGAAACTCGCTGATTTGGACTTTACCCTTTTGAAAGATGAAAGCAATGAAAAGTCAATGATGGATGGGTATACGGAGAAACCAGGCTCTCTAATTGAGCGTGGTGGTAAACGATATGTCCAATTTACATTAAAGAACAGTAAGCAGATTGATGGTTTCAAGGTAGAGCAAAATGGAGTGTTAACCGACACCTCTGTTGTAAGTGAAGATCAAACTGCGAATACACGAATGATCGAGTTTGAAGTAAAAGATCTGCCTGCCAAGCTGAACGCATGGGTAAGCATCAACTGGCCTGAGCTGGGCTACGTGAATACTTATAATGTGGATCTTCAGCTGGCCTCTGTACCCGTAGCATCAGATTTGGCGGATGGAACGTACTCGATTAACTTTAACGCACTGCATGCCACAAAAGATCAATCGTCAGCCATGGCACAATATCTGTTGTCTCCGGCAACTTTGACGGTATCGAAGGGGCAAAAAGAAGTTTCCTTTACCATTAAAGACAGCACCACAGTAACGGAGTTCAAAACAGAACAAAACGGAACGTTAACAGATGCGGATATTGTAAGGGAGGACAAGACAGCCAATACGCGTGTTGTGAAATTCAAAGTAGCGGATTTGGACGCGATTTTAAATGCACAAGTACACGTGAGCACGACCTACCCGGGTGGGGTTTATGAGATGGATCATAAGCTTCGTCTGCAATTTGACAAGAGCAGCATTGCTAATACTCCATCCCCGGTTGATCCTGGGACGCCAGGAAAGGTTTTAGCTGATGGAACGTATTCAATCCATTTCGATGCATTGCACGCAACAAAGGATCAAAAATCGGCAATGGCGCAATATTTATTATCTCCAGCGACACTGACGGCATTGAAAGGCAAGTATGAAGCTTCCTTTACGATCAAAGACAGTGCCACAGTGACGGAGTTCAAAACAGAACAAAACGGAACGTTAGCAGATGCAGATATCGTAAGCGTGGACAAGAAAGCGGACACACGTGTTGTGAAATTCAAAGTGACCGATTTGGACGCTATTCTGAATGCGCAGGTTCACGTAAGCACGAGCTATAACGGAACGGTTTATGAGATGGATCACAAAATCCGTCTTCAATTTGACCGCAGCAGCATTGCGGTAAAAGGGACTGATGGCGGTACAACTCCCGTGACTGAAAACGGGAGATACAGTATTGATTTCTCCGTACTCAAAAATGGAAGCAATGAAATATCTGTGATGGATGGCTATATGCAGAAACCAGCCACGCTGTTAAGACAGTCCGGTAAAAATGTGATTCAGATCAAAATGGACAAGAGCAGTTGGATCAAAACCTTTAAAGTAAATGGTGCAGAAGCTCCGGTGGTTGAGCAATCGACCTCCGCAGATACAAGAACAGTACAATTTGAAGTGCCAAATCTCTCGGATAAAGTGACAGTGAATACACATGTGATCGTACCTGGATTGGATTTGGGTGGCATCCCATATGATCACGTATATGATGTGCAATTTCAATTCGAGCCTGCTACTATTCGCAGCTTTGTCGAGCCTTCCTCTACAGGAGCTACAGATCCTATCGTCAAATTGGATTTTGACAAGCTTGTCAATGGCAAATATGCTTTGAAATTCAGTATCGTATTGTCAGATGGCTCAACAGCAGTGGATTCTCCGGCGCAACGCTTCATCACTGACGAATCGGCGCAATTGGTCGTGGAAGGCGACAAACGGTTTGTAGGTCTGAAGCTGCAAAACAGTAATGAAGTGAAGGCGTTGCGCATTTGGGACAACGCAAGCGGGGACTACCGAGACGCAGAAGTGACCCAGGAAGATGCAGCAAGCAATACGAAGCACGTTCGTTTTAGCGTAAATGACTTTAAAAACAATGTAAAAGGCCAACTGGTTGTCTATGAAGCCCCTAAAGTGGCAAGTGCCACTCCGATGGTCTTTAAGACTGAGGATCGGGTAGAGAAGGTATACGATTTTGAATTTAAATTCGATACCAGTAATGTAGCTTATTACAACGACAAGAAGTTGGCTGAAGCAGAAAAAGGGAAAAACAACTTAGCGGATGGAGAGTACACTGCGAACTTCCGTGTGCTTGCGAACGGAACGGACAAGGATTCTCTAGCGGCTCCTTTTGTACAAAATCTAGCGAAATTGATTGTGAAAAATGGTAAGGTTCAGGCCCATGTAACCGTTACGGACAACCAGGCTTTGAAGCTATTCCAAACGGATTTTGAAGGCCGTTATGCCAATCCGACGATTATGGGTTCGGACACCAAAGGTGATACGCACACTATTGCGTTCGAAGTGCCTGATCTGGATAAAAAGTTGAGTGTGTACACAGAGGTATATCTGCCTGAGAAATACATTCTAAATGAGAAATTCGGCGGACAGATTCAATTTGACCGTGCGTCGCTTAAAGGTGAGGGAGTCAATGCAGCTACAACTGCAACCGCAACTGAACCGACAGCAGCTTCTACGGACAAGGCAGCAGAAACAACTGCATCTGTGGCTGAAACAAAACCAGTAGTTGAGCCACCGGTTCAAACGGCTTCCAAGAAGCAATACACGATTAATTACAACGTATTTAAAGACAAAACGAGTGAAGCTTCCGTTATGGACGGTTATCTCGACAAGCCAGCTACACTGATTGAAAAGGGAGACAAGCGCTATATTCAAATTACTTTGAAAAATAGCTCCTGGATGCCAGCTCTCCAAGTGGAGCAAAACGGTACCCTGAAAGATGTAGAAGTAATCTCGACATCCGGCGATACACGTGTCGTTCAATTCGAGGTAGGGGACTTGTCTCAGAAAATTGGTGCTCACACACACGTCATTGTGCCTGGTTTGGTCCTTGGCGGAGTGCCGTATGATCACTGGTATACAGTTCAGTTCCAATTTGATGAAGAAAGCCTAAAAGCGAAGTAGCCTCAGGTTGTGATAATCAATGAAGTCTGAATAACAGCAAAGTTTGTATGCGAGCAAGTCTTGGTGCCCCGGCATCAAGACTTGTCAGCATTTACATACCCGAGGAATTTGCAAAAATCCAATAAGCGACTTCTAATGAACAATATGTAGATCGAAATGGTCTAGTTCGTCTATATATTGCACTTTGGAGCGACTAGAATCGAATTTTGCAAAATCCGGATACCCGAAAAGTTGGGGCTCCTACTGCTTTTCTATATTTTGAATTGAGGTGACTGGATTTTCATGAAACGGTATATAGCATTGGCTCAAGGAAGAACGTTTGGTTTGTATATGTTAATCAGCATCGTGATCTTGTTGCTGGCTGGATGTTCGGGAGGAGCACAGGCTGGACAGAATCAGAGCGATGTTTTGAAATCAGCGGCAACATCTAATGCAACCGGAAAGTCGTCTGACGGTAAAGCTCAAGCTCCTCGTATTGTGGCCACTACGGTAGCCATTGCGGAAATCACGGATGCGCTGGGCCTGGATTTGGCTGGTAAGCCGACAAGCACAAAAGTGCTGCCTGACCGTTACAAGGATGTGCCTGATGTGGGTAATCCGATGAGTCCTGATATGGAAAAAGTGATGTCACTGAAGCCGACGGACGTACTGTCAGTGACGACACTGAAATATGATCTGGAGCCTAAATTTAAAGATTTGAACATCAATGCCGAATTTTTGAATTTTGAAAGTCTCGCAAATATGCAAAAAGAGATTCAAAAGCTGGGAGACACGTTTGGCAAGGCCGATAAGGCCAAAGAGATTAATGGAGCGTTGGATGCCAAAGTAGCTGAGATCCAACAAAAAATCAAAGGCAAGAAATCCCCTAAAGTATTGATTTTGCTGGGAGTACCGGGAAGCTATCTGGTGGCTACCGAGCATTCCTATATTGGGGATCTGGTTAAAATTGCGGGCGGAACCAATGTGGTTCAGGGCGAGAAGGTGGAGTTCATTGCCCACAATACCGAAGCCTTGCAGCAATCCAACCCCGATATCATTTTGCGCGCCGCACACGGGATGCCGGATGAAGTAGTGAAAATGTTCGATGAAGAGTTTAAAACTAACGATATCTGGAAGCATTTCAACGCTGTGAAAAATGGGCATGTCTATGATCTGCCTGAACCGTTGTTTGGCACAACAGGGAATTTAGCGGCAAACTCGGCGCTGGATGAGCTGATGAAAATGCTGTATCCTTCGAATTAAAGGAAGCTGATGACATGTCCAAAAAAGTATGGAGCCTTATTGTTGTAATTGTCTTGCTCGTTGGCGTCATGCTGTATTCAGCGATGACAGGCAGTCTCAAGGTGGATTTGAGTCAGTTGGTGACCGGATTGTGGACAGGTACAGATGATCAGGTGAATGTGGTCAAGGACCTGAGACTACCGAGAATTTTCGTGTCCGTAATGGCAGGTGCAGCCCTTGCAGTAGCGGGTGTTTTGCTGCAAGCCGTCATGAAAAATCCGTTGGCGGATGCTGGGGTTATCGGCATTTCTTCGGGAGCTGCATTGATCTCGCTGATTGCGGTGACGGTCTTTCCGGCGCTTTATTTCTGGATGCCGTTCTTTTCATTTATTGGCGGTGCGTTAGCCTGTCTAATGGTTTATGGGTTTTCGTGGAAATCTGGCTTGCATCCGATTCGTCTCATTCTGATCGGGGTAGCTGTGAACGCTATTTTTTCCGGTCTAGGTCAGTCGTTTAACTATCGAGGCAGTTATGCGGTCACCAGCATTAACCAGGTCACTACATCAACCTTGTCTATGAAAAAATGGGTAGATGTCGAGGTTATTGTGACCTATGGCGGGATTGGGCTAATTTTAGCCATGCTCGTGTTCTCTTGGTGCAATTTCTTGTCCCTTCAAGATAAAACGGCTAAAAATCTAGGATTCAATGTAACACGCGCACGACTTTTGATTTCTGTGATTGCAGTGCTGCTTGCAGCAACGGCTACAGCCATCGCGGGAGTGATTGCCTTTATCGGCCTGCTCGTTCCGCATTGTGCCCGCTACCTAGTTGGCTCGGATCATAAGTGGCTGATTCCATTTTCCGCATTATGTGGCGGCTTGCTGTTGCTGCTCGCGGATACACTGGGGCGGACAGTGCTTGCTCCCAATGAAATCCCGGCTTCTATTATTATGGCCGTCATTGGCGGGCCGTTCCTGATATTCCTGATCAGAAAGGCGGATCGCACCTATGGACATTAAGGATATAACCTTCTCATATGATCGGAAAACAGATCGTCTACATGCTATTAATGCTGTTATTGAGTTGGGACGGATTACGACCATTATTGGTCCCAACGGATGCGGCAAATCGACGTTGCTCAGTGTGATGTCCAACAATGCTATTCCCCGCTTGGGCCAGGTGGTTCTGGACGGCAAGGAGATAGCCCACTACAAGCCCAAGGAGCTGGCCCGTCAACTGGCAGTAGTCCATCAGCAGAACGAGGCACCTTCCGACTTGACTGTAGAAAAGCTCGTCAGCTTCGGCAGGTTGCCCCATAAGAATATGTTTACAGCGAGACGTGTTGAGGATGAGGAAGCGATTGAGTGGGCGATAGCCTGTACTAACCTGAACGAACGTAGAACTCGCACGTTGGATCAGCTCTCAGGAGGAGAACGGCAGCGTGTATGGATTGCAATGGCCTTGGCACAGCGGACGCCAATTTTATTTTTGGATGAGCCGACCACCTATTTGGATATGTACTACCAGCTTGAAATTTTAGAGCTCATTCGGCAGTTAAACCAGGAACATGGACTGACCATCGTGATGGTGCTGCATGATATCAATCAGGCTATTCGGTATAGCGATGTAATGATTGCCATGAAGGAAGGGCGTATTATAGCGAACGGTCCACCTACAGAGGTCGTTACATCTGAACTGATCCAGGCGGTCTATGACGTGGAGGTCGTAATCAAACAGGATGATGAAGCGGGCATGTACCTCATTCCGATAGGTGTCGGGGTTTCCTGACATTTACAAGCGTGCAGTACGTCAATGCTGCGACTGAATAACACGTCTTTCCTCGTGGTATCTTAACGAATTTAAAACATGAAAATGGTTCTGGTTCATGTGTTTGTCAGGCGACAATGGTGGAGACAGATGTTCTGTGAAAATAAAGTGTTAGACTGAAAAATAAAGCATTAGACCGTGAAAATAAAGTTGTAGACTGGCAGCTGGCATTAGCCGACGGGCAGGCTAACGCAACCATTAGATGGACTTATTGTTCTCATATGATACAATATACCCCAGAAATATCTTCGCGGGTTCATGAAAAGCAGCGATGATGAACTAATAGGAGACCAACACAAAAAAGTGGTAGTTTTATGGATATGCAATAGTCTACTATAGGATCTTATTCCTCGGTTCGTCTAACTGATTGTAACGGAGATTCATGAAGTGCCTGGAGAGATGGAAATAAAAGTGTTGCCTGACAATGGACAGAGCGGGACTGGAAGAGCGGAAGTGGAGTGGCAAAGCCCATAAGCGTAGGTCACAGCTCATAATACGAACGGAGAACTATAGCTTAACCAAGAAATTACTGAAAAGTGCGGAGGATAATTTGGATCGCAATTCGCTGGAATCGAGCGGAGATTCACTTCGCAGACAACTGGTGCCACTACGCGCCGAATGGAACTTGGTACTAAAAGGAGGGGCAGGACACATGCGAGAAGAACAGGAAATATTCGCGGGCGAAGGATATAACAGGTCGTACGCAATTGCTACGGGTCTGCCGATTTTGAATATTAGGGGTAGCTTATCGCGTGAAAGTAACGGCCAACTACCTTTTCCGTGGGTGTCAACGGGCATCAAGATTGATAAAGAACAGATGTTGGAAACCGTTATGAAGCAGAAGTCACTCGAGTATTTGTTCAAGATGCAATTCAGTAAGGAGGAAATGACCGACCGCAATTTGGTTGTAGGCTGTTATGAATACAAGAATCCGAATGACAAGGAACAAATAACGCTATATGCGCTGGTTTCGTTGAAGGAATTTCTCGCGAGATACGGCGATGAACGGGCATTGGAGATTCTGATGCGAGTTGGCTGCGCATACGAGAAGATTATGGATGAATGCGATGAAGCCATTGAAGAACACTATGCAGTGTTGCGCCGGGCACTTCATTTGAAGAATCTGAGGGACAAATATGATGTCGTTTACGAGTGGGTTGAAGAGGAAGGGCAGAAGACGTACATAAACAGATACACCAAATCGAGTTATACGAAGATTAAGGCTGAATCATTCGTAGAGTTAACCAAACTCTATGATGAGCAACGGAAGAAGGACGCAAAGAAGACGTTCTCGACTCTGGAGC
This sequence comes from Paenibacillus sp. F4, assembly GCF_002894905.1. Lineage (NCBI taxonomy): Bacteria > Bacillati > Bacillota > Bacilli > Caryophanales > Paenibacillaceae > Paenibacillus > Paenibacillus sp. F4. The sequence goes on along the minus strand of NZ_POVS01000032.1, from coordinate 40,316 downwards.
CATTAGAAGCATTCATGCAAGTATAAGAAAACCGCCCCTTTACGGGGCGGTTATTCAACATTTCATCGAAGATTCGAGGAATATCCAGTGATAGAGAGGATTCTCGACAGTCGCATCGGAAAGTGCTGACCCGTACGATTCAGGGAGAATTTATCGCCTCGGTGTTTCTTACTGACGGCAAGCCGATCGGCAGCACCGAAACGGTTGTAGATATCAACGGGGATGGCATGTTCTCGCTCCCCAGTGGCAAGTCCTTCGAGGCGTGACAGCGCGACTGGCTGGATCGGTACGGCGGATGACAAGAACCTCATCTTATATCAAATAAACTTTATCAAAACAGCCAGTCTTATCGCATGAAATAATTTTGCACCACTTGTTACGCTAACAGAGAACGTTAGTTCAATAAACCAGCGGCAGTCTAAGACTTTATTTTCAGGTCCTTGACTGCCGCTGGTTTTATATTTGGGTCAGTCTAAAACTTATTATTCCAAGTCTGACGATTTAGCAATTCAGAATCAGCTTAGGACCAACAAATCCAGTCTAAATCTTTATTTTCATCGGACAACAGAAGCATTTTTTATTTTATTTATAAGATATTGGATGAGATTCAGGGGCGGTTATACTTATACTACGGTTCGAATCCGATCTTTTGTGTGTTATACTATTGCCGTCGGTAATTTTGTGTTTAGCACTTTACTAATGATAAGGATGGTATGCTTATATGATCAGTACAAGCGGCGTAACGCTTCGTTATGGTAAACGCCCACTTTTTGAAGACGTAAATATCAAATTTACTCCTGGGAACTGCTACGGCCTGATTGGGGCGAATGGCGCGGGTAAATCCACCTTTTTGAAAATTCTTTCCGGTGAAATCGAAGCCAATTCTGGCGAGGTTCACATGACACCGGGTGAACGGATGGCAGTCCTCAAGCAGAACCATTATGAATACGATGAATTCCCGGTTCTGGAAACCGTTATTATGGGTCACACGCGTCTGTATGAAATCATGAAGGAAAAGGATGCGCTGTATGCCAAAACGGAATTTACCGAAGCGGACGGTCTACGTGCCGGTGAGCTTGAAGGTGAATTTGCGGAGCTGAACGGATGGGATGCCGAGCCGGATGCAGCTTCCTTGCTGATCGGTCTTGGTATTCCGCGTGACCTGCATGACAAGAACATGTCTGAGATGAGCGGGAACGACAAGGTACGCGTTCTCTTGGCTCAAGCGTTGTTTGGTCGTCCGAACAATTTGCTGCTTGATGAGCCTACCAACCATTTGGATCTCGAATCCATTCAATGGCTGGAAAATTTCTTGATGGACTATGAAGGCACCGTCATTGTTGTATCCCATGACCGTCACTTCCTGAACAAGGTGTGTACGCATATTGCGGATATCGATTTTGGTAAAATCCAGATGTACGTAGGCAACTATGACTTCTGGTACGAGTCCAGCCAGCTTGCGCTTGCATTGACTCGTGATGCGAACAAGAAGAAGGAAGAAAAGATCAAGGAACTGCAAGCCTTTATTCAGCGCTTTTCCGCGAATGCTTCCAAGTCCAAACAGGCAACTTCACGTAAAAAGCAACTGGATAAAATTACGCTGGACGATATCCGTCCTTCAAACCGTAAATATCCGTTCATTAACTTCAAGCCTGAGCGTGAAGCGGGCAAACAACTGCTGACAGTAGACAGTCTCAGTAAAACCGTTGAAGGCGAGCAAGTGTTGAACGAGTTCAGTCTGGTTGTGAACAAGGGCGATAAAATCGCGTTTGTGGGTCCGAACGGTTTGCCTAAATCGACGCTCTTCCAGGTGTTGATGAACGAGATTGAAGCAGACAGCGGAGAATTTTCTTGGGGGATTACAACTAGCCAGGCTTATTTCCCGAAAGATAATTCCACCTATTTTGAAGGCGTGGATATGAATCTTGTGGAATGGCTCCGTCAATATTCCAAGGATCAGGACGAAACGTTCCTGCGCGGCTTCTTGGGACGTATGCTTTTCTCTGGAGAAGAAGCGCTTAAGAAAGCAAGTGTGCTGTCCGGGGGCGAAAAGGTTCGCTGTATGCTGGCGAAAATGATGCTGAACGGTGCCAATGTGTTGCTGCTGGAAGAACCGACCAACCACTTGGATCTCGAGTCCATCACAGCGCTGAACAATGGTCTGATTGATTTTGACGGTACTATATTGTTCACATCTCATGACCACCAGTTTATTCAAACGATCGCGAACCGCATCGTGGAAATTACACCAAACGGCGTAATTGACCGTACGATGAGCTATGATGAGTACTTGGAAAATGAAGAAATCACAAAGTTGCGTGAACGTATGTATCCGGTAGAAATCGGCTAACTTCAGCAACTAGATAAACGAAAGAGGAGCTCCTTCAGGCCATTAAGATGGCAGGGAGACTCCTCTTTTTCGTTTTTGTACCATGCCCATAGCTTACTTGGTTCTGGCAGTGAGGTACGCCAGACCTTTGATACCCTATAAAGGCTATGAGGTGGATTATGATCCGCCTGTACGACGGCGTTGGTTGTTCGGCTTCTTCGTATTTTGGCTTTTCAGTGTTTTGGTGGAACCGCCTTGAAAACCGCCCTGCTGTGAAGCGCCGGACTGCTGTTTTTTTTGTGCCAGCTTTTCCCGAATGGCATCTGCGAGATTAACTTTACGTGGTTCATTGGCATCGCTCATGAATAAATTCCTCCTGTTGCCGCCAGATTCATGTCAATCATGCTGGATTGAAGAAAAACGCGGCTGTGTCCTCATTTTATACGTTTTTAAAAGAAGGGACAAGGGCAACAATGATAACACACATCTGGGGTGGGGTGGAAGAGAAAACGTCTGCTTTTTGTGTGAAGGAAAAAGTGTTTTGTGTAACCTACAGGAATGGGGCCTGGCAATACTTTTTCGTTGTTACTACAGCGATGCAAAGCGGAAAGACTGTTTCTCTAGACCCACACAAAGTTCGTCTGCTATCCTGAAAATAACAGTTAACCAAAGAAAAATTGTTATTATTCAGGGCAGCAACGCTGCTATTTTTATTTTGGGCCCGGTGAGATCGTTCTGCTGGAAACTATATACTCGAAGGAGTGTCCTACGTTGTGGTAAATGTCTATGAAGAAATACGAAAAGGTGAGCGTGGGGCGTGGGTGAGCATTGCTGCTTATCTCTTGCTGTCCGCCTTTAAGCTGATTAGCGGATATGTATTTGCTTCTAGCGCGTTGCGGGCGGATGGCTTCAATAATGTCACCGATATTGTAGTGTCGGTTGCTGTACTAGTGGGGCTGAGAATTTCCCAAAAACCACCGGACTCTGACCATGCCTATGGACATTTTCGGGCAGAAACAATCGCGGCACTGCTGGCGTCCTTTATTATGGCTGTCGTCGGTTTGCAGGTGCTTATTGATGGGATAGGGAGCATTTTCAAGGGCGGAAAGCAAATACCGGATATCACCTCCGCGGGTGTAGCTGTGATTTGTGCAATGATTATGCTGGGAGTGTACCTTTACAATAACAGACTGGCACGGCAAATTAACAATAAGGCTTTGCTGGCAGCGGCCAAGGATAATCTATCGGATGCGCTTGTCAGTGTTGGGGCAGCAGTTGGCATTATCGGCGCACAGTTCGGCCTACCCTGGCTGGATACTGTAGCTGCGATTGCGGTAGGATTCATCATTTGTAAAACAGCGTGGGATATTTTTAAGGATTCCACGCACAGCTTGACCGATGGATTTGATGAGCAAGAGCTGTCTGACTTACGGAGTACGATTGCCTGTATACCTGGAGTAGAGGGGATTCGGGACGTTAAGGCACGTGTACACGGCAATCATGCGCTGGTGGATGTGGTCATTGAGGTGAATCCGCAACTCAGCCTGATTGAAGGGCATCGGATCAGCGACCGGATTGAGGAACGCCTGCAAGAGGTTCATAATACGATGCATGTCCATGTCCATGTAGAACCCAAATTATAGATTAATTATTGAATAGTTAGTATTAAAAGTGACTTTAGACCTATATGCAAAAGGCGTATACGCTTCCTTTTGTGACGTTTGGATTATATCTCTCTTCCTGCTGCTTTTACTATAATGAAGGCATGTCCGGCTATATTCGTCGGAATTGGATATGCTCTTCAAATTCGTAAAAACAGCCAGGAGGTGCAACATTGAGAAGACGCGTGATGGGAATGCTCATGACGTCAGCCGCGCTGTTGGCAGCAATTCATGTGGCGCCGGGTCAGGTTGACGCAGCGGCATCAACAGCATCCACAGGACAGAAGGCGGTTATTCAGGCGGCTGTAAAGCTTAGATCCGGTCCTTCGACTACAGGGGATGTAGTCAGCTTTATGAAGCAAGGAGAGGCCGTAACGGTATTGGAGAAAACGAACAGCTATTGGTATAAGATCAAGACTTCTGATGGAGTAACCGGATACACTAGCAGCTCCGACAAGTACATAAAAATTGGCGCTACCAGCGTCGCTGCTGCTGTCACCCCGTCTACCACTCGTAAATCGGAAGCCACAGAGTCAGTTAAAAATGTTTCAGCTAAAGAGGCAGTGGCCTCAGTGAATAGTTCTGCCGGTCAAACGAAAGCCACGATTCAAACGTCCGTTCGTTTGCGGGCGGAGGCATCCACTTCTTCCGAGGTTTTGGGCTATTTGAATGCAGGGGATGTCGTTACGATTACCGACCCAAGTAATGCTTATTGGTTCAAGGTTACCAATGCTGATGGTACGGTGGGCTACGTCAGCTCGTCTCCACAGTATATTCGTATTGGTGAGGGCGTTGTTGTGCAGCAGCCTGTGTCTGCTCCGGTGACAACCACTCCTGATACTACCGCAATACCTGCGACAGCCTCTCCTGTGTCAACTATGAACATGTTTTCCGGTGATGCAGCGGCTGCAATAGAGCAGGTTATTAACACGGGGATGACTTATCTCGGAACTCCATATGAATATGGTTCAGATCGCAACAGTACGGCTACTTTTGATTGCTCGGCATTTACCCGTCAAATTTTCCGTCAGGCTGTAGGTATCCAGCTTCCGGCAGATTCTCGTTCACAGGGTGAGTGGATCAAGCAAAACAGTCAGCCGAATACAGACATGACTACGCTGAAGCGTGGCGATTTGCTCTTCTTTACAAATTATAATGCATCTTCCGGGGCGTACACGTCCTTGGATAATTCCTCCCAAACGATTACACACGTAGCTGTATATTTGGGAGACAACAAGCTTCTCCATACGTTTTCTGTAGCGGGTGGCGGTGTAAAAGTTACGGATTTCAGCAAGCCTTGGCAGGATCGTTTCCTGTTTGGGGGTAGCGTGATTCAATAAAGCGCCGCTAACTGTTAAAAAGCTGCATCAAAAAAGGATGTTCCACAGCCCTGTTGACCAGGGTGGGAACATCCTTTTTTTTATAAACATTTATTGCTTTTGTACTGCTAGCATCCGATAACTATGAAACCCGTTTTCTTCCGGTAAAGAGTGAAATGACGAACAACACCAGAAATATCACAAATAATATTTTAGCGATTGTAGCAGCTATGGACACGACGATACCAAAAAAACCTAAGATCCCGGCGATCACAGCAAAAATTAAGAATAAAGCGGACCATTTTAGCATGTTCTGTATCCTCCTTTAATTGTATATAATGTGGCATACTCACGCTCCGATAGAGCGTGGTTGCAGATGACAATGACTTCTATAGATTATTCGTGGCTGTGCCATCGTTATATGGTGTTTTAAACGGTGCGAGAGTCCGTGAATCATAACGTTTGGAGCGGAGAAGAAGCCAGCCTGGACGTTGTTTCGTGTCTGAATCTAAAGGGTAACTATGCAGTAATCATAAACATCATCGTGAAAGACGAAAGAGAGGTTACGCTATGTTAACACAGGTCAGCATTTTTATTATTGCTATCGCATTTGCAGTTCTCGTTATTTTCCTCATCAAAACATTGAAAGCAGCACAAGGCTCTCTGGATAAGGTGACTCAAACCTTGCAGGATGTACAAAAAACGATAGATGAACTGAGTTATGAAGTAAAACAAACGGTTCGACATGCAAATGACATCACCGCAGACGTTGATCATAAATTGAAGCAAGTGGAGCCAGTGATGGAATCGATTAGAAACTTGGGAGAGGTACTCAGCGAAGTGACGCTGGCTGCCAAGCAGGCTTCAACAGCGTTAATGACACGGTTTCAGAAATCGCATAGCGCTGCGAGTAATACTTCCAGAACGGATCACGCGATCAAGGCAACGACACCGAATAGACCTTTGACCGCAACGGAGCGGACGGTTCAGAGCTACAATGCGACTTATGAGGAGCCTGCGGCCAAGCCGGGTAAAAACTGGTTGGGTTATGTAGACATCGCTGCTGGGGTGTGGCAGAAAATGCGTCAGTAGCATAGTGGCTGAACCGTAAACTACAGGGAATTCATTGAAAGGGTGAGATTTATGATGAAGACGTTATTACTAGCTGCTGGTTTGCTCACTCCCTTTTCCGGACAGGATACGGTTCAGCAAACCGTTTCTCCGCAAACAGCGGGGCATATGGTTAGGACTGTGCAGACGATACCCGCTCCACATGCAGTACCAGCAGATTTTCATACCTTAAATGGCATATCATTGGATGATACACGTGCCGATGTATTGAAAAAGCTGGGCAAGCCACAACGAGTCAAAAAGGATATGCTGCTGCTTTCTACAGAATACCAATATCCAGATGTTGTCGTAGGTATGCGTGAGGACGTCGTTTCTTATGTGCATGTAGATCCTGCTGCCGGTCGAATCAAGGTGAATGATAAGTGGCTGCCGCTGCAACGAAAAACGCTGGATCAGGCGTTGGGTGGCTCGCAATTCACGGCGGAAGACGGAGAGGTATATGTACGCGGACAACGTGCAATCAAAGTGTTTATGGATGAGACGTCTGATAAACCTAAGTATGTTGAGTTTTTTGATGAAACGGAATGGTAATCGATTTTTACGAGGCGTGACATAACATGGAAGTTTCAAATGGATATGTGAAGTGTAATAGTCAGAGAAGTCAATCCTTAAAGGAGCGTGAGAAACATGAATCAGACCAATCATAAATCTTATGCCAAAGTGGTAGATAACGGTGTACAAGCCGTTGAAGCAGTAAATGAGTTGCGTAACACGGGCTATCGTTATGAGGATGTGTTCGTGCTCGCTCATGATCAGGATCGGACAGATCGTATTGCCGATACGGTGGATGCCAAGGAAATCGGGATTAAGGAAGAGGGCGTTTTCGACTCATTAGCCAACTTGTTCCGTTCTCGCGGCGATGAGCTTCGTGCTAAAATTACTTCTTTGGGATTTACAGATACCGAAGCTGACTTTTATGAAAAAGAACTGGATCAGGGTAAAGTGCTGGTCATTGCTAAAAAAGCGTGATATTGCTGTTCACCATAAAAGCAGAGTGACATTAGATTCGAAAAGAGAATGTTGACCGCAGCACAAGTGTTTCGGGGGTCCTCCAAAAACATAGATAAGGAATGGGGTTTTAGCCCCATTCCTTATCTATGTTTTTGGAATGCCTTCTTACGGAAACACTACTTCTAATCAACAAGGGTGTTGCCGTTTAAGCAGGTATAGTATAATACATGAGTTACAGATAAGGAGAGGCCAATGAGAATTCTAATTGTTGACGATAACCCGACGAATGTCATTATTATTCGTGAAATACTGAAAAAAGAAAATTATCGGGATGTGATCTCTGCCAGCTCGGCCGCAGAAATGTTGGAGCATCTGGGAATCGGCGACCGTACCATTAGTCTTCGACCCCGTCCTTCCGATATTGATCTGGTGCTGCTGGATATGATGATGCCTGAAATGGACGGCATTGAAGCTTGCAGTATTGTCCAGGAATATGAGCATTTAAAAGATATTCCGATTATTATGGTAACGGCTGTAGGCGATTCCAAAAAATTGGCCGAAGCTCTGGATGTGGGAGCTGTCGATTACGTCACGAAGCCGATCAACAAGGTAGAGCTCATGGCACGAATTCGGTCTGCCTTGCGTCTCAAACAGGAGAAGGACTGGCATAAGGATCGGGATCAGCGAATTCAGGATGAGTTGAAGCTGGCCGCGATGGTGCAGCAGGCGGTGCTTAGTCCTGCCATCCATGACCCAGTGCTGCAAGTGAATGCGCTCTATCAGCCTTCCTTTGAACTGGCAGGGGATTTATATTCATGGTATCCGTTAGGGGAGGGGCGATATGCCATCATTTTGCTTGATATGATGGGGCATGGCATTTCTTCCTCGCTGTTCTGCATGTTCATTGCGTCTGTACTTAAGGATACGGTGACCACATATGTGGAGCCTGAGAAAGTCATACAAGAGCTGAATCGTCGTTTTAACCAACTGGATCTGGGCAAGCAGCTGGTACAGTATTATTTTACGGCGATTTATATGGTGATTGATACCCGTTCACGGCGAATTGACTATGTAAATGCGGGACATCCTCCCGGTTTGCTGTTCAACCAGGATGGCAGCATTACCAAATTTGACCGTGCATGTAGCCCGGTTGGTTTGTTTGATAAGATTGATGCAGAAATGCACACGATTCATTATGAAGGAACTGGACATATCGCTTTGTATACGGATGGCTTGCTGGAAGCGGTGGAAGGTGAATATGAGGAGCAGTTGGAGTATCTGACTGAGTGTCTACGTAAGTATGAGGAATGGAACGAAGAAGCGATGCTGGATGCATTTTTTCGTAATGAGACGCCGCAGGATCGCGATGATGATAAGTGCCTGATCTGGATTTCATTGAAAGAGGGAGAGAGCTTGCATGAAAATCAGAAATAAACTGCTGATCGGCTTTGGATCGCTTATGGCGATCCTCCTTGTGCTGACGCTAATCAGCTATGACCGTATGGGGAACCTGAATGAGCAGCTGAATCAGGTTTACCAGGACCGATATGTGAAGGTCCGGAAAACAACGGCTATTCGCGGTCAGGTGAATGATATGGCCAAAGTGATGGCCAACCTGATTTTAAATCCGGGCTCCTCCGTCGGCGAGGCCAAACGTGAGCTCGATGATATTTCTGCTACTGGAACGAAAGTGCTGGCAAGTTTGCAAACATATTCAGGCACCAGTGAAGAGCAGCAGCAGGTTGATCGGGTAGCCGTCGCCTGGAATGAATTTTTAAGTTACGAACAAAGGTTAGTTTCCTTACTGGGACAAGATCGCATTGATGAGGCTAACGCTTTCCGCAATAGTACTGGTTTGCCTGCTCAAGAGGAGGCAATGGATAGCATTAATGCCCTTGCCGTTTTTCAGGATCGGGAGATTGATAACGACATGAAGCAAGCCAATCAGGCCTATGAGGAATCTGTGCAGATTACCACAATTCTGATGGCCGCCGGTCTGATCATGGGCTTACTGGTTATTTTGTGGGTGCTCCCAAGCATTGCCAAAGGTCTAAATATCGTGAATCTCATGATTAACGGTTTTGGCAAGGGGAAATACAGGGCCATTAGCCGAATGAGTGTTTCTTCCAAGGATGAAATCGGGGAGGTCGCTCGTGTATTTCAACAAATGGCCGGGGACTTGGAAGAAAAGCGGAAATTCGAGCATTCCGTCCTTCAAACGCAGAAGGATCAAACTTGGCTTAATGCCAATACTGCACGGGTAACTGAGCTGTTCCGTGGTGTGAATTCACTGGAGCAGGTTGCTCAGATGTTCATTAGTGAGTTTACGCCCATCTTGGGAGGCAGCTATGGAGCCATCTATTTGCAAGGGAAAGATGTAGAAGACAACCAATTTAAGTTATACGGCTCCTATGCAAAGGTGACTGGCGAAAATTCGATTAGGGACGTTATCCATGTGGGCGAAGGATTGCTCGGACAATGTGTTCTGGATCGTAAGCCGATCTTGATTACAGAGGCTCCTGACGGATATTTGTCCATAGGCTCTGCCCTAGGAGAAAGTAAGCCAGTGGGAATTATGATTTTCCCTATCTTGTTCGAGGATGAGTGCATCGGTGCTGTAGAGATAGCATCACTGGATCGCTTCAGTGATCTGGAAACGAAGCTGTTTGCTCAATTAGTAGAGAGCATGGGGATCATTCTGAACAACATCAAGGGACGGATGCGTGTAGAGCAATTGCTGCGCGAATCTCAGGCACTTACTGAGGAATTGCAATGCCAATCCGAGGAACTACAAACTCAGCAAGAGGAACTCAAGCGCTCCAACGAAAATTTGGAGGAGCAAACAGAAGAGCTCAAGCGTTCAGAGGAATTGTTACAACGTCAACAAGAAGAATTGGAGCATTTTAATACTGAACTGATTGCCAAAACCAGAGCGCTAGAAGAACAGGTTCGAGAAGTGGAAGAAAAGAACGACGAGATTGAACATGCACGAGCTCAGTTGGAGCAACAGGCAATGCAGCTAGGAATCACAAGCAAATACAAATCCGAGTTTTTGGCCAATATGTCTCATGAGCTGCGTACTCCGCTAAATAGCTTGCTTATTCTTTCTCAGCTCTTGTCTGAGAACAAGGAAGGCAATCTCAAGCCAAAGCAGGTGGAATATGCACAAACCATTTATATGTCAGGCGCCGATTTGTTGAAAATGATTGATGAAATTCTGGATTTATCCAAAGTGGACGCTGGAAAAATGGATATTAACCATGAAGCGGTCCACTTGAAGGAACTGGAATTGTTTGTGGAGCAGAATTTTGCTCCGGTTGCAGCCCAACGTGAGCTTCAACTGCATACCGAAATCGAAGAGAACCTGCCGGATGCCATTATCAGTGACGGTTATCGTCTCAAACAAATTTTACGTAATTTGCTGTCCAATGCCTTCAAGTTCACCACGGAAGGTTCTATTAGTTTCAATGTATCTCGGGCAAATGGAGAGCAGCTTCCTGGTCTGCTAAATCCACGAAGATCCTATCTGGCTCTATCTGTGCGTGATACGGGCATTGGGATTGCTTCCGATAAAACGGATCTGATCTTCGAAGCCTTCCAGCAGGTAGACGGTACAACCAGCCGGAAATATGGGGGGACAGGACTAGGTCTGTCGATCAGCCGCGAGCTTTCCAGATTGTTGGGCGGCGTTATTACGGTGGAATCCGAGCAGGGACAGGGCAGTTGCTTCACACTGTATTTGCCGGAACAAACGCCAACGGCTGAGGATATGGATTCTCATTCGAGAGAGGGATTTAACGGTACGGATGTGAATTCGGATTTTGAGAATGTGGAAGCCTCGGCAGAAACGGACCTTCCCATGATTATGCCTGCTGAACGGTTGCCATTATATCAGATGCCTTCGAAAAACAAAGCGGCGGACATTATACATCCGGGGGACGACCGAAACGAGATTACCTCACAGGATAAAGTGCTGCTGATTATTGAGGATGATATTAATTTTGCTAATATTTTGTACGATATGGCCCGTAGCCGGGGCTTTAAGGCACTGATCGCTCTCCAAGGAGACGATGGGCTCAACATGGCTCAGTCTTATTTGCCGGACGCCATTATATTAGATATTCAATTACCTGTGATGGATGGCTGGTCTATTTTGGGCGAGCTAAAAGGAAATTCATCGACACGTCATATTCCAGTGCATGTTATTTCGGTCATAGATGATGTGAAGCAGGGCTTGATGATGGGCGCGATTGCCTATCTCAAAAAGCCTTCTTCGAAGGAAAGTCTGGATAAGGCATTTTCACATATCAAATCGTATACGGACCAAATGGTCAAACGTCTTCTTGTGGTTGAAGATGATGATAATCAGCGTAAATCCATTATTGAGCTGATCGATCATGATGATGTTGCCATTACGGCGGTATCGACAGGTCAGGAAGCACTGAATGAGCTGGCCACCCAGCGGTATGACTGCATGGTACTGGATCTGATGCTGAGCGACATGACTGGTTTTGAACTGCTGGATCGTATTCGAGAGAATGAGCAGCTAACTGATCTGCCGATCATTATTTATACAGGCAAAGATCTGGATAGCAAAGAAGAAACGCAACTTCGTAAATATGCAGAGTCTATTATTATTAAGGATGTTAAATCGCCGGAACGGCTTTTGGACGAAACAACGTTGTTCTTGCATCGTGTAGAGGCGAATCTTCCTGAGGACAAACGCAAAATTTTGCAGAAGCTATACAACAAGGAAGAGCTGTTTGAAGGTAAAAAAATATTGTTGGTAGACGATGATATTCGCAATGTATTTGCTCTGTCCAGTGTGCTGGAAAGCTATCGTATGGAGGTTACCTTTGCGGAAAATGGAAGAGAAGCACTGGAACTGCTGGAACAGACACCTGATTTTGATCTGGTGCTGATGGATATGATGATGCCGGAAATGGATGGATATGAAGCGATGCGACGTATCCGGCTAATGCCACAATTCGAGAAGATGCCTATTATTGCCCTGACAGCCAAGGCCATGAAGGATGATCGTTCCAAGTGTATTGAGGCAGGCGCTTCCGATTATGTAAAAAAACCGATTCAAACCGAACAGCTTTTATCATTAATGCGGGTGTGGTTGTATTCGTAACCCAAAAAAATGGGTAATATAAATCGACACATGATTGGAGCGGCACAGGCAAAACCTATTTACGAATTGGAGAGAGATTATGACATCTAAGGATATGGCGGATAATGCTGCTAAGGAAATAAAATCGAACGACGCTGAGCGAGAAATGATTGAGATTGAGCTGTTGCTGGAAGGTATACATCGGCTGTACGGCTACGATTTTCGTAACTATGCTCTGCCTTCGATTAAGCGGCGTGTTTATTATCATGCGCAGTCCGAGAATGTAAGCACGATATCAGGACTTCAGGAGAAGGTGCTGCATGATCGCAGCGCCTTCGATAGACTGGTACAAAGCCTTTCTATTCCGGTGACCGAGATGTTCCGTGACCCGGAGCTGTTTCTGAATTTCAGGCAGAAAATCATTCCTATTTTGCGAACGTATCCGTACATTCGAATCTGGCATGCAGGTTGCTCCACTGGTGAGGAAGTATATTCTATGGCGATCTTGCTGCATGAAGAAGGCTTATATGATAAGGCCCGCATTTATGCGACGGATATGAATAACCTGTCTTTACAGCAGGCGAAGGAAGGCGTATACGGGATCGACCGAATGAAGCTGTATACCAAAAATTATTTGGAGTCCGGGGGCACACAATCGTTCTCTGAATATTATACAGCCAAGTATGATTCAGTGATGTTTCATCCTTTTTTACGGAAAAATATTATTTTTGCGGAGCACAACTTAGCGACTGACCGGTCCTTTAATGAGTTCAATGTTATTTTTTGCCGGAATGTCATGATCTATTTTAACGACGAACTTCGCAACCACGTGCATGGGTTGTTCTATGATAGCTTGAGTCATTTTGGTGTGTTGGTGCTTGGGGCCAAGGAATCCATACATTTTACCGATTATAGTGATTCCTACGAGCCGCTGGACCGGATAGAAAAAATATACCGGAAGATTAAATAGAGATGCTTAGGAGGATTCCATGGGGCTTCATGAACCGATTCATATATTGCTGGTAGATGACAGACCTGAGAACCTGCTCGCTCTTGAGGCAGTGCTGGAGAGTGAACAATATAATCTGGTAAAAGCCACATCCGGGGAAGAAGCGCTGCGATGTCTATTAAAAGATGAATTCGCACTTGTAGTCCTTGATGTACAGATGCCGGGTATGGATGGAATTGAGACTGCGAAGTTAATCAAGGCTAGAGAGAAAACAAAGGATATTCCGATTATCTTTATTTCAGCTAACAGCAAGGAAGCAGAGCATTTGTTTGCGGGATATTCAGCAGGTGGTATTGATTATATGGTGAAGCCGTTCATCCCTCAAATTCTCAAGTCTAAAATTGAAGGCTTCGTGCAAATGTATCTGACAAACAAACGCTTGAAGACACAGTCCATGCTGCTTCACCACAAGACGCAGGAGCTCGAGAAGATGAACAGCGAACTGATTGCCGCCAAGGAGGCAGCAGAGATTGCTGCCAATGCCAAAACGGAATTTCTGGCAATGATGAGCCATGAGATCCGCACACCTATGAATGGCGTTATTGGCATGATTGATCTGCTGATGGAGACGGAGCTGCAAAGCGACCAACAGGAATATGCCGATATCATCCGTCGCAGTGCAGACGCGCTGGTAGCGGTCATTAATGATATTCTGGACTTTACCAAGCTGGAGTCAGGCAAAATGGAGGTAGAGGAATATCCTTTTGATCTGGTTTCCTGTATCAAGGAAGTTTTCAGCCTGTTTACGGTAGAAGTCAACCGAAAGAATTTGGAGCTGGTTTATTTTCTCGATGAACAGATGCCACCGGTGTTATATGGAGATATGGGGAGATTGCGTCAAGTACTGATTAACCTAGTATCCAATGCCGTCAAATTTACAGACCGGGGCGGGGTATATGTCTTCGCATCTGTCAAAGAGCAAAGCGACAATGGACTTACCGTAGAGTTTTCTGTGAAGGATACAGGCATTGGCATTGATTCGGCTAAGGTCGGAAAGCTGTTTCAGCCCTTTTCCCAACTGGATTCTTCAATGACGCGTAAATATGGTGGTACCGGGTTAGGACTCGCCATTTGTAAAACCTTAGTGAATATGATGGGCGGAGATATCCGTGTAGATACGAGCGGAGAACAGGGCGTGACGTTTCATTTTACAATGAAGCTCGGCTTTGCTCAGGAAAATGAACTGGAGGGGGAGTCCAGCCACGATTGGGAAATTCCACATCAGGAGTCTCCAAGCCGTAAACCTGTACTGGTCGTAGATGATCATCCGATTAACCAGAAGCTAATGGTTAATATACTGGATAAGCTCGGTTTAGCTTCAGATGTGGCAGCAGATGGGCAACAGGCGCTTGATATGGTCATGGCGAATCAGGACTATGATTATATCTTTATGGACTTGCAGATGCCTGTGATGGACGGTCTGGAATGTACGGGTAGAGTGCGTGAGCAATTAGCGGGAAGATCCCAACCTGCCATTATCGCCATGACGGCTAACGTCATGGAGGGTATTCAGCCTCGATGTATTGAAGCTGGGATGAACGATTATATTAGTAAGCCCGTTAAAATCAGCAGTGTAAAGCAGGCGTTGCTACGGCATTCTCCGGACCATTTTCCAATGCAGTCGGGTAAAGATCAAATCAATGAAGCCTAGATGGTGGCATTTGGTAGTGTTTAAAAAGTTATACCGTGATTCAAACGCTCGTATAATGGGTTAGTATGTAGGGAAATCTTTTTTCGGGAGAGTAGGCCTATGAATACAAATAAAAATGAGAAGTTTAATGCAATTACAGAAACAACCGATGGCGTAAATACCGTTTATCTGAGTGGAGAGTTGGATCTTTCGGTAGCACCTGATTTTCGTCTGGTGATGGAGCCTTTGGTGGGGGAGTCCAGCCAAGATTTGATTATTAACTTGAGAGACCTTAAATACATTGACAGCACGGGTATTGGTATCTTGTTATCCATTTTAAAAGCAAGGCATGGGATGGAGTCTCGCTTTGCTGTTCAAGAGGTACCGCCTCAAATTCAAAAGCTGTTTGATATGACCGGTATTGCCAAATTCTTTGTCCCCCAGGAGAATTCCCAATAGGAAAGGAAAGAAAAAGAAATGAATGCTCAAATTCAAAAAGTAGTTCTTAATTTGCCGGCAACTGCTGACTTTGTTGATATTGTAAGATTAAATTTATACGGTATTGCCGCGAAAATGGGATTCTCTTATGAGGATATTGAAGACATGAAAGTGGCTGTATCGGAAGCCTGTAATAACTCTGTCCTTTATGCTTATGGTCATGAGGGGGGAGTCGTGGAAGTAATATTCGAATTTGATGAAGTTTCGTTGTCCATTCGTGTCAAAGATGAAGGGGAGAGCTTTGAACGTGTGGAGGACCCGTCCCGCATCGCATCCTTGCATGACAAGGAGTTGAATGATGCGCAGATAGGCGGATTAGGCTTTTATCTCATGCAGGCGCTTATGGACGATGTCCATATCTTGAATGAGACAGGAAAAGGCACCGAAGTGGTGCTTGTAAAGCGACTGACCAGAAGTGAGGAAAGAGTATGAATGAAAAGGTAACTCCCCCGGAGTCGATGGATGAAGCCGTTGGTCTAATCTGGGAGTACCAGCAAACAAAAGATAACGAGATTGCTACCGTGCTGATCCGCAAGTATGAGCCGATGGTCAAGATGGCTGCCGGGAAGATCTCCCGTAACCGTCCGGACTTATACGAGGATTTATATCAGACCGGTCAGATGGCTTTGATACGTCTGCTTCAGCAATACGATATCAGCTTGGGTATCCCATTTGAACCGTACGCTATGAAAAGTATGCTGGGACATATGAAAAATTATTTGCGCGACAAATCCTGGTACATCCAGGTTCCTCGCCGCATTAAAGAAAAGGGTGCGCTTGTTCAACATGCTATTGATGAACTGACCGTTAAATTGGAACGCTCACCCAATGTGGACGAGATTGCGACCTATTTGGATCTTACCGTGGAAGAAACGATTGAGGTGCTTGCTGGCCGTGAGTGCTATCACTATGTTTCACTGGACTCGCCTTTATCCCAGGAAGAGAGTGCAGCTACGTTAGGCGAGCTCATTAGCTCGGATGCTAACGATTATGACACTGTGGAAAAACGAATGGATTTGCAGCAGGCTTTAAGCCAACTGAAGGAGCAGGAACAAAAGGTGCTTCTTCTGGCATTTCAGGACGGTCAATCTCAACGTGCGATTGCACAGACGTTGGGCGTATCGCAGATGAGCGTTTCCCGTATTCAGAAGCGAGCAACGGAAAAGCTGAAGCAGATTATGTCTAATTCCTCTATTTCATGAGAAGACCGCGGAATTCTTGGCTTAACATATTTGACGTCACATCGTAAGGACACGTTATTCCGATATGGGAAGCGTGTCCTTTTTATAAAGCGAAAAAGGTTGGGAGGAAGGCTGGAATCCATGACAGCATTTGAACAGATTTCTTCTTTTCGTGGAGGATGGGAATGGTGGGACATCAGTGCTGGGAATTGGCAAGATTCGGTCATACAGCACTTGAAGGAGAAGCTCCCAGAAGCCGCAGAATGGCTGGACAGGGTAGAGGACATTCCATCCAGCTTTATATCTGTGCGCTTTCCAGATGGCAATCAGCCCTTAATGTACGGGTCGCTGATCTACTCCGTTCAGGAGGAGATCGACAGTCAGCGTAATTGCAACAAGTTTTATTTTCTGGTTCTAAACCAAAAGTTAGTGACTTTAAATTTGGATCAAAATACCCGTGAAATTATGCACACCGCGGAACGCCAAAAAATGCTGGAACAGTGTGAGGATGCAGCTGACGGCATGTTTGTATTGGCGAGAGCCGTGCTCCATTACTTTCATACAGGTATGGATAAGTTCGAGATCAACCTGAGAAGACTGGAAGAGGACATGGAGAAAAGGAATGCTCGTACGCTGATGGATTCTATATTGAATGCACGTTTTGAGCTGTTGTATTGGAGCAATATGTTCATTCCTTTTTCAGAGCTGGTAACGGCTTCCCGGGAGGCATATCTGGATCAACTGGAGGAGAATCGCTTTTTTAAGCAGTTACTTTACCGTGTTACTCGGATGGAAGGACTTTTCCTGCATTATGAAAAGGAAATCGACACATTGATCTCCATTGACGACGCCATTTCCGCATTTAGAGGGAATGAGATTACGAAGACGCTGACCATTGTCACCGCCGTATTTACACCAGCAACCGTAGTGGGCGCTATATGGGGCATGAACTTTGAAAATCTGCCTTGGATTAAAACAGGCTGGGGTTTTACCACCGTGATTATTGCCACATTGCTAAGTATGGCGGGAATGTACGGCTGGCTGATGATGAAGGGGTGGACAGGAGACTTATTGAAAGCTAACAAGCGCAACAAATTGTAGCAGCTGATTACAGCTGTTACAATTTAAAAATAAAAAACGATCCATCGTAACTGGAGGCTCTTTGAGGAGTCTATTACCGGTTACGATGGATCGTTTTTATATGAGATAGGGACAATTACTTAGTACCTTGGCTCATTTTGATATATCCTAATAATTCGGCGATGAAATCTCCGATGACCGGAAGATTTAATTGTACCAGGAAACTGAGCAACCAAGCGAGCAAGGCGAGTATGACCACTGTACCCAGCGTAAGACCGAGACCACGTGCAATGCCTGCGGTGAGGTTGCTCATAATTCTCCTTTTAGTGCTGGAGTAGTTCTCCAGAATATCTTTGAATTCTGCTCTTTCGAGCGTATCTGCTATTTGATCTAAGCGTTTGTTAAGCCGCTTGACCTCATGGCGCAGCTCAAAAGGATGCTCATTTACATCAAAGTCTCTCTCGTGATCATGCGTTTTAACATGATTATGAGTAGAAGAAGCCTGCTTGGATGAAACCTCATCATCTGGCTGATCTTGAGCCTGGAGGGGATGAAAGGTTCTTTTGTTGTTCGCGGTAAGATCATCTCCATAGGAATTTGGCTTGTTCATTGTCATCCCAGCCTTTCTATCATTTAAAAACAGCCAGCTTCTTGCATGCTGGCTGTTCAGTGTCTAGGGCTTATTTTTTTGTCATCAGAATGTGTAACTATTAGGAATTTGCATTCAATTGTTTCTGCGTATCCTTGGCCGCCTGAGCGGTGGCATCCATAACTTCTTTATCCGCTTTGGCCGCTTCATTAGCGACATCGGCAGAAGCTTTGGTTACGCTGGAAACGATATTGTCTTTGCTCTCGGATACCGTTTTGGCTACATCTGCTGTTTTGGTGGAAACGGTTTTGGCCAAATCTGTCGCTTTGCTGCTAACTACAGATGCCACGTCCTTTGTTTTATCGGAGACAACTGTAATTTTATCAGACAGATCACTACGCAAATCACGACCCGGCTTCGGCGCGAACAGCAGGGCTGCGGCAGCACCAATCAAACCTCCAATAAATAAACCTTTTGCAAAACCTGAAGTACCTGCCATATTTTGATTGTCAATGTTACTCATGTTATATCACTCCTCTTATAGAATTAAAGAATAAAAAATATATATAAATGTTAGGTAGCCCTTCTTAATAGCCTAGACACCAGTCCGAGCAAGAACACGAACAATGCAGTTCCGAGTATGGCTGGAATGACTGCAAAATCTCCGATGACCGGGCCCCAGTCTCCCAATAGCATGACACCTAGCCAAGCTCCTACAAATCCAGCAATCATAGAGCCCGCAATGCCGCCAGGCATTTCATGACCAGCCAGTGCATCGCCAATCAATCCGATAATAATAGCCATTACAATACTTAGTACAATTCCCCACACAAGGATCGCCTCCCTTATCCTAAGTTCACAAAACCATAACGTTTTTGATGAATGCTGAGCTTCGATATTGCTGTGCCTTGCTTACTTCGTATATAAACGTCGTGACCCGGAGTGAAACAAAAAGCCGTCTCGGACATTTACCGGTGGGGGGTGGAAGGAAGCTGCATGCGCGCTTGCCAATAGATCACAGGAACGGTAAACACCAGCCAAATAATACCTGCAATATAGCCACCCACGATATCTGTAGGAAAGTGAACGCCTAGATATACGCGGCTTAATCCAATCAAGAGAATCAGTAGTGCACCCAGAGCGCACGGAAGAAAGAGCGAACGCCCACGAATCTTTCGTTCTATGGCCCAAATGGCAAATATCATTCCGAAAAATCCCATAGAAATCATCGCATGACCGCTGGGAAAACTATAACCCCCGGCTTCAACCAAATGTTGAAGTGACGGGCGTTCCCGTTGCAAAATTTCCTTAATGAGCGTATTCAGCACCCACATCGCCGTAAAGCTGCTTAGGATCGCAAAGGAATAAGCTTTTGAACGAAGGCTGACCCAACACAAGGTAGCAGCACCGAGGGCGATGATCAACGACATGCGGAATGAACCGAAAGATGTAATGAATATAGCGATGGTTAGCAGTTGGTAACGAGCAGCTGCTGTGTCTGGAAAAATGGCATCCTGTATGCGTTCATCCCAATATAGAAAAGGAGCTGTGCCAATCCACTTCACAGAGTAGGCGATGAGAAGCAACACAGCGATCATGATAATAGATGCATACAGACTACGGCGCAAATAGCTCGGTAGGAAACGGGATGATTGGGGTTCATGAGATAGCATATGTAATAAATCTCCTCCTTATGGCTGTGATAGATTCAATTTTTCGTACTATTAACTTAACTAATAATGAACTTAAGAGCAAAACCCGACGGAGACGACAGGCTGATTGAGGCATATAAGCCCGGGGTAAAGGGATCGTATCACAGCGTTTGTAATGCCAGGGCCGGAAGTGGAATAGTCATCACGAAGCAAAGCTGCTTTACGGAACTGTAATCCATGGAGGTGTTAAGGATGATTAAAATAGTGACATCGGCAGAAAGACATACCTCAAATAAAGGGTGGATTTATAGTGAGTTTAGCTTTTCGTTTGCCGATTATGAAGATCCGAGCAATGCCCATTTTGGCTGTATGCTAGCCCATAATGATAACGAGCTTGAACCGCAGCAAGGCTTCAAAAGACATCCGCATCACGATTTGGAAATCGTCACCTACGTGATTGAAGGCCAATTGCATCATAGCGACAGCTTAGGACATGAGCAGGATTTGAAAAGCGGCTCGATCCAGGTTCTGAGTGCAGGCACCGGAATTGAACATGAAGAGCGAAATACTGGGGATGAAAGACCGGTTCGTTTTTTGCAAATGTGGTTTTTACCCGAGAGTCCTGGCATTCAGCCTTCTTATCAGGTGCAAAGATTCAAGCACAGTGAACGTCTAAATCGGCTTCAGCCTGTTGTGTCTGGTTCAGAAGTGGAGGGAGCGTTATCCATCGCGCAGGATATAAATCTGTATCTGAGCAGATTGGAAAAAGGACAGCAGCTTGAATATCCGCAGCAAGAGGAGCGCCGCACCCACATCTATGTAGTTAGCGGTCATGTGGAAGTTACGTGCCAGGATGGGGATTTTCAGTTAGGGCCTGGTGATGCCGCGCGAATTCAAAAAAGCTGTAACTTAAAGATATGAGCTACAGGCAATGAGGATATATCTGAACTGGTGTTAGCGGATTTGCCTTGAAGCATCCTTGAATGAGTGAAGAAGTGTATGAAAATGCGCATATGCAATCGAAAAAATAAAGCTCGTATCCCGGTGCACGTCTGTTGAGACGAGCGGAGATACGAGCTTTATTTACGCTGACAGGGCCACTATCATGAAGGCTGTTGTTCATGATGATAGGTTGTAATACAGCTAAGCTGTATTCCTATAAGCTAATTCAGGAGGACTTACGCAATCTACCCAGTTCAGAAACAATAGCTTCAACCTCTGAAATGCTCAGGTTAGGCTTGCTTATCACCATATCATAGACATCATGGATGTCCTCGTATTGCTCCAGCGAGAAAGCGGATGCCTGCATAGCAGCACCACTCGCCATACGGAGCTTGGTTTTAATACCCTCAATCATATACTCAATGTTGGCATGAGACGGTACAGACAAATCCATCGTTAATTTTCCATCCTTTCATAACAGGGGAAGTTGCCTGTATTGTATCATGTTTTTGTTGTAGAATGTACTGAAAGCCAGATTACCGATATACAACCTAATCAAGGAGGATGGACAAAGTTGTCTTTGTATAATCGAGCTTCCGCCCCCGGTCGCTCGTCCTTAGAACATAATGTAAAGAAAACAGATCGAGATGGACTCGCGCCGTTTTTCCGAGAAATTCATCATCAGCATGCTATAGATAAGTTGACTTTTGTTTGCATTGGTACAGATCGCTCATCGGGTGATTCACTCGGGCCACTGGTAGGCACCATGCTCAAGGAGCAAGGCTTTCCGCACGTGATTGGCACAATGACGGAGCCCTGTGATGCAGATCATCTGGTTTCATGCTTGGAGTGCATTCCCCAAGATCATCATGTGATCGCCATAGATGCTTGTCTTGGACAGCACGGCTCAACGGGAATGTTTCTTATTGCGCGTGAACCGCTAACTCCTGCGCGATCGGTGGGGCTGTCTCTGCCATCTGTCGGTCATTATAGTGTTGCAGCGATTGTGAATGAGCGCAGTCCCAAACCCTATTGGACACTCCAAATGACGTCGCTTCACTTGGTCATGACAATGGCTGCGCATATTGCTAATGCGGCGGCTTATGAATTTGGTTTAAAAACAGCTTCGCAAGATTTTCCAGAGGGTTACCGTTTCAGATATTGATGGTCTGCTTAATAATATACATCAGCATGTTCTACTCACTAATATATTCAGATCCAATAGATTATATACAGAGAAGGAAGGGTTCCACATGGAAAAGGTATTATGCGAAGGAACGACGATCTGCTATGCCGAACAGGGAAAAGGAGATCCGATCATTCTATTGCACGGATTTTGCGGAAGCTCTTCCTACTGGGATGAGGTTGTTCCCTTGCTATCCCCAAGCTATCGTTGTATTGTTCCAGACTTGCGTGGACACGGACGCAGCGATGCTCCACTAGGAGCCTATACTATTGATCAAATGGCAGATGATGTGTTTAAACTTCAAGAACAATTGGACATTCCTCAGGCTGCCTGGTTTGGTCACTCCCTAGGAGGCTATCTTGCCCTTTCGGCAGTGCAGAGACATGCAGAGCGCCTTACAGCCTTTGGACTGATTCATTCCACAGCATATGCAGATACGGATGAAGGTAAAGAAAAGCGGAATAAGGCTGTATCCACCATCCAAACGGAGGGGATTACGACCTTTGTAGATGGACTCGTACCGGGACTGTTTGCTCCTGATCATGTGGAGTCGATGTCCAGCCAATTACTTAAAGTCAAAGAAATTGGCTACAAAACACCACCACAAGGAGCCGTAGGAGCATCACTGGCTATGCGCGAGCGTACTGATCGGCGGGATGTGTTGTCGGCTTCTGCATTGCCAGCCCTTTTAGTAGCGGGTGAGCAGGATCAGGCGGTTCCTCCAGCGCGGACGTTTACAACAGATCGGGCCGGAGTAACTCAGGTTACCCTACCGGAAGCAGGTCACATGAGCCTGTTCGAGGCACCGGAGTTATTAGCCAACACCATCTTGACATTTTTAGAGCAAAACTTGAAAAGGTAGACTAAGGTAAGCCCAAAAACCGGAACCTTCTGATGTGATAAACAGAAGGTTCCGGTTTTTGGGTGGTCAATTATTTTTAGGTGTGTAAGGTGTCTAATTTATATTGCTTTTGTTAAAGGCAAACGCTGTCGGCAAACCGTCAATACTTTCCAGATTTTTCTCATAGGCATATTTTTTAAGTGCTTCTTCTCCCATCTGAATCGAGACTTCCTTCAGCTTTTCCCGTTCGCTCGTGTATGTCATAAAGGGAACCGCAAAACCACATGAATTCTGCACCATGTGAACGTCCACAACAATGATTTGTCTTGCACCGGGAAGCGGGTTGAAGAGAGGGTACAGTTCATTCCATTGCTTAGTATCGGGCAGCGCGACGGTACCAGTACCATAGAGCTTTAGTACACTGGGAGCGCCCTCAAATGCACAAAACATGATTGTTACCCGTCCGTTCTCGATAATGTGGGCGCTTGTCTCGTTGCCGCTTCCCGCCAAGTCGAGATAGGCTACCCTTTGGTCCGATAGAATACGAAAGGAATCATATCCCTTGGGGGAAAGGTTAACGTGCCCTGTCTTGGATAGCGGTGCTGATCCTACAAAGAAAATGTGCTGCCGCTGTATAAACTCTTGATGTTCCGGTAATATCGAGCTAAATTGTTTACCCAAACTCCATCATCCTTTCTCACAAAAATATTCATATAAATTTTGTTTCTAAAGAAAATAATTATTATAAATAATTTTATGGAATGTTTAAATATACTGATTGATTTTTTGTTTCGTATGAAACAAAAATATCACAACACTAACGAAGAAGCAATATTGATTTAAAAAAAACCGTCATTCGCTAGTCAAATGATCTGCTACAAAGTGCTGTACCGTAGGAATTCACTGCCATACGTGAGCATTCTGACTTCCTGATCATTGATGTTGTTAACTGAGGGTGAAGGTTATAAGTGGTATTTCTGCATGGTAGGGCATTTGGCTTTTAGACAAGGATGTCTTACAATCAGAAGGGACAGGGTTCCTGGTTGTCTAGGCATCGGGATGAAAGGAAGGGAACGGCTTGCTTAGAAAAGATTATTTGCTCAGTATGATGGAAGAATTGACATCCGCAGTAGCATCGGTGCTCGGTCTAAGGCGTGAAAATAAACATGTCGAAGCGCTGAAACAACTAGATGACCTGCTCAACAAGCAGTTTCGTCTTCGTTCAGATTTGCTCAGACGATTGCCGCCGGAACAAATTATTGAGCTTTTCCGATTGGGCCCTGGAATTGAAGCGGATAAGCTTCAGCAGGTGGCTCGCATTTTGGAAGAAGAAGCCGTGATTTACCTGGAAACCAGCAGAACAGACGAGGGCATACGAATCTTGATGAAATCTCTTCATTTATATTTGTACAGCGATACGAATGGCGCGACTCGTGATCTGCAGGTCCTGCCTGAACGAATAGCGTGTATCGTGAAACTGGTGCGTGAATATGAGCTTCCCCCTGAAACCAGCAAACTGTTGGCTGTTCATTACGAGCGAGAAAACAGGCTGGACGAAGCAGCCGATGTCTGGTTTGGATTGGCATGGGAGCAGCCAGAGCTGCTAGCGGAAGCGGAGACGTTTTATAGTCAATTACTGGATAAGACCAATGCAGAGCTGGAGCTGGGTGGAATTTCACGCCAGGAAGTCACCGAGGGTTTGACCGAGATCACCCAATTACATGAAAGAAAGTGAGATGTACCTTTTGGATTCACTGCGCGAACTTATATACCATTTGACCACGGGAGGATCCCTCATAACAGCGACGCTGAGTCAGCTTCGCAAACGGGAGGATGCTTCTTTTACTAAAGTGCAAATCAAACCTGTAGAATTGAAAAATAAGCTGCATTACCAGTTTGCTTTTCATTATAGCAACAAAGTCATTCATGAAAATCTGACCCCTGACGAAGCTAATGAGCGTATGACTGCCTTGTTTGAGGACACGTTCCGCCAAGGACTTCTATGCGCCAAGGATGCAGACTACCAAGTGCTGATCAGTAAAAAATATAAAGTATCCATTCTGACAAAGTCACCGAGCAAAAGTAAAGCCGACCTGTCTCATAATCGCAAAAAGCAATATGTGCTCGAAGAAGGGGAGCGAATTCCTTTCCTGATTGAGCTTGGGATTATGAATGAGGATGGTAAGGTACTGGCCCGCAAGTATGATAAGTTTCGTCAAATTAACCGGTTTCTCGAAATGGTGCAGGATGTATTGCCCAGCCTTCCGGTAGGCCGCCCATTGACGATTGTGGATTTTGGCTGTGGCAAATCGTATTTGACCTTTGCTCTGTATCACTATTTGGCTGTACAGCAAAAACGACCATTGCAGATCGTTGGTTTGGATTTGAAGGCAGATGTCATTGAAACCTGTAATCTTCTGGCTCAAAAGCTGCAATATCGACAGTTGGAGTTTCTGGTCGGTGATATCGCAGACTACAACGAACTGGAGCAGGTGGATATGGTCGTTACCTTGCATGCCTGCGATACAGCAACGGATGCTGCGCTGGAAAAGGCCGTCCGCTGGGGAGCATCCGTCATTTTGTCGGTTCCGTGTTGCCAGCATGAGCTGTTCAGCCAACTGGAAAATCCGGTACTGGAGCCGTTGCTCTCCCATGGTATTTTGAAGGAGCGTTTTTCTGCACTGGCAACGGATGGAATCCGGGCCAAACTGCTGGATATGATGGGATATCGGACACAGCTGTTGGAATTTATCGACATGGAGCATACACCTAAAAATATTCTGATTCGTGCCGTCAAAGGCCAAGCGGGAGAGCAGTCCGTTCTGTGGCGTGAGTACACAGCATTTCGAGATTTTATTCATGCTGATCCTTATTTGGAACGCGCTTGTGCGGATTTGCTTCCCGAAGGGGCGGGGAAGAAGCAGACACACAGCTAGGAATATAGTAAAAGTGGAGCCACTGCGGGGTGGCTCCACTTTTTTTGTAGTTCACAGTTCACGGTTGTAGTACGCAAAACATCTATCCGCCATAGGCACTTCTAAAAGCGGTGCACAAGACATCGCGATCCACCTTCCACAATGCCGCGAGTTCCTCGCTAACATCTTCGTCCCACCAGTCGCACAGTAGTTTGCGATTGCTATGGTTTTCCGCAATCCAGATGAGGTGTCCGACGACCTTGCGGCAGTATAGCTCCTCGCCCTGCTTGACCAGATCAGGAGCAATGTGAACAGGCAGACGTTTGCAGGTTCGGTACAGCTCTTTGCTGCACGCGCGGCGGATACCACGAGCCGTGGGTAAACGGGATTGTGAATTGTCATGTTTGGGGAATTTGCCGGGAGGCATATTGTACCCCCTCCTCTCTCTCACAACTTATGCGGACAGAGGAGCTGGGGTCACTGACCTCCCTATTTGAGCGAAGTGGCGACTTGTTCTGCCGCTGTGATACACTAATGAAAATAGAGAAACAGGCAGGGAGTGGGAATAAAAATGGACTATATATCTAGTATCATTAATTATTTGTTTGAGATCATTCGTAGTCTTGGGTATTTTGGTATTATGCTAGGCTTGATGGTTGAGGTCATTCCAAGTGAAATTGTCCTCGCTTATGGTGGCTTTTTAGTGTCCTCGGGTCATATTAATTTTTTTGGCGCGGTCGTTTTTGGAACGATTGGCGGGGTGCTGGCCCAGCTGTTTATTTACTGGATTGGGCGCTATGGCGGCAGACCAGTATTAGATAAGTATGGGAAATACATACTCATCAAAAAAAGTCATGTCGACCATGCTGAAGCCTGGTTTAACAAATACGGCACAGGGGTCATTTTCACAGCTCGCTTTATCCCTGTTGTGCGTCACGCGATCTCAATCCCTGCCGGGTTGGCTCGAATGAACGTATGGCGCTTTATTATTTTGACGACGCTAGCGATTATACCTTGGTCAGTTTTGTTTATATATTTAGGTATGCTGCTAGGAGACAAGTGGGAGCAAATTGACGAAGTGGCAGCACCTTACATCAAACCGATTTTGCTGGTTGCCCTTGCGCTCTTGATCATTTATTTTGTTATCAAATGGATTTTGTCCAAAAACAAAAAAGGAAGTGTATAACATGAGCCGTACTAATGTATCGCAATACTTCGGAAAGGGCTTAAGCCCTGAACAGTTTATGGAGGGCATGGAAAAGAACAAAGAAGCCTTCCGCTCTGGGTACGATCAGTTTGTGTGGAATCGCGAAGAGGATCGAGAGTATTTTGAAAGCCTGAACCATCGGGATGATCTGCGCGTGCTTATTTTGGCTGCCGACTGGTGTGGGGATGTGGTACGTAATGTGCCAGTTGTGTTCCGTGCCCTGGAGAATAGCGGGATTCCGACCGAAGTATTAATCTTGGAAAACCATCAGGCGCTGATGGATGACTTCCTGACAATGGGCGGACGTGCTGTACCGATTGTGATTTTTGCGGATACAGGAGGTCACGTACTTGGCCACTGGGGACCACGCCCTGCACATGTCCAACAAATTATGATCGAATTCAAACGTGAAAATCCAGATCGGGAAGCCGATGATTATCAAGAAAAAATCGCAGTTGCTCGTAAAGAAATGGCTGAAAAATATGGGGAGGGAACCGAGGTCCATCCTGTGATTGTTCAGGAATTACGTGAGCTGATCTCGGGATTTTAACTTATGGTGCTATCTATTCGCAGCTTTAATCTCGGTCCACTTCAGACGAACGCTTATTTGCTTCAAGGGGATGATCCACAGCGCGCCATTATTATTGATCCGGGAATGAATCCGGGTCCTTTGCTGAGGGCGATTGAGTCTCTGACTATTGAAGCTATCCTACTGACTCATGCTCATTTTGACCATATCGGAGGAGTAGAGGAGATTCGCAATGCCAAAGGATGCCCGGTGTATTTGCACGCCTTGGAGCAAGACTGGCTCACATCTCCTAAGCTGAATGGCTCCTTGATGTGGCCAGAGGCATCTCCACCAATCTCAACCGGTCCTGCCGAATATGATTTGGCGGAAGGTCAGCAATTGAACCTGATCGGGCACACGTTCAAGGTGTTCCATACACCGGGCCATTCACCCGGAAGTGTCAGCTTTTTGTGTGGCAAAGATCTTTTTTCCGGGGATGTGCTATTCCGTCAGGGCGTTGGACGCACGGATCTGACGGGTGGCCGGGAACGGGATCTATACGATTCTATTCAAAACAAATTGTTTTCGCTTGGAGATGACGTTACAGTCTATTCCGGTCACGGTCCCAAAACGTCCATCGGTTATGAGAAAGCTAATAATCCGTATATCCGGTAAATGTGATGAACGTTTTCAGTAGGGGCAAAATCAAAGGTGTGACAGGTTTTGCCTCATTTCGACAACAAATTATAAATTATGTATAGACAAAGGTTTTTATTTTTGTTAACATAAATTTATTAAAGTTACATACTAAACTCGCGAAGCACGCAAGCTGTGGATGAATCCCGGTTTGCGTTCTTTTTTTTGCCCATTAAGAGGATAAAGAGGCATGGTGCCGTCAGATCACAAGGGGGAGCAAGAATGAAAAGAAAACATATATATGGGGTACAACGTGAGATTGGAGGTAGTTTCCGTGTTCCCAATATAATAGATATTGAAGATTCTGTGGTAGGTTCCGAACCGAAGATCATAACTTGGAAAAAGGTGAAACGACGGGGCGGAATCCCTTCACAAAACTGGCATGTGAGGCTGAATGAACACAGGCTGGGACGTGGAGACGGTCGATTATGAAGATACATAGATGATATAGACAAGCTACTTTTTTTTTAGTAGACTTAGCAGATAAGTTCAGACAAACGGGGGGGGCTAACGATGCATCATTTAGGAGCTAGAATTATGATCGTCGCGGATGCTTTTGAGCAGAATCTTCCTGTGGGCGAACATGGTTATATCATTGCTTACGACCGTAATGCGGACAATGCTTTTGACTATGTCATTCGCGTACCGAAGGTGAACCGCAATTTTTTTGTACCATCCGGGGACATCGAGCTCGAAGAGAGTATTCTCAAGCTGGAAGCTGAGCGGATTGAGCGTGAAGCGCTGATAGATTACGCCCTTGCTACTCATAATGAGCAACTGTTCAAGCATGTAATGAACGGTGGTCTTGATTCGGTAGAGACTGAAGAAGAAGAAACCGCGGCAGAGGTGTTGTCACAGGCTGATTTTATCAGACAAGTCAATTTGCGTGCTTGGATATAGGAGTCGGCTACTGCCGACTCTTTTTAAAAATATATAATGGGCACAATCTCAGCTCCTATAGTTTTCTCGCAAGAGCACCGAGAGGTGCTTTTTTTATATTCTTTTAACAACATTTACCTCATTGATGTACAGTTTGCTTCTGTACCGCGTCAAAGATTGAATTGTAAAGGGTTCTATCCTATAATTAAAAACGTTATTTCAAAGTTCGGTGCAGCATTTTTTAATATCAGGATTTTGCAAATTTCGATTCCAGTCGCTCCGAAGTGCAATATATAGACGAACTAAACCATTTTGATCTATACCTTGCTCATTGGAAGTTGCTTATTGGTTTTTTGCAAAATCCTCATATACATGAGGAGGGTTTTGTATGAACATTTCCACGGAAGATGTCCGTCACGTAGCCAAGCTGTCCAGGTTGAATCTGACCGCGGCTGAGGAAGAAACGATGACAGGACAATTAAACGCCATTCTCCATTATGCGGAGAAGCTGAATGAGCTGGATACGGAGCAGGTAAAACCGACCACTCATGTGCTGCACGTCAGCAATGTCATGCGAGACGACGAAGTTCGTGAAAGTTTGACACATGAGCAAGTGATGCGCAATGCACCTGAAGAAGAAGACGGACAGTTTAAGGTTCCTGCTGTTCTGGAATAGATCTCATATTTGAAAGGAGGATGCAAATTGAGCTTGTTCAATAACACATTGCCCGAGATACATAACAAGCTGCATCAAAAGGAAATTTCCGTGAGTGATCTGGTGGGACACGCTCTGGAGACGATTGGTGCGCGGGAAGACAAGATCAGAGCCTATATTACCGTTGACGAGGAACAGGCCCGTGCATCCGCACGTCAGCTGGATGATCAGCTGATTACCGGAGAGGAAAGAGGGTTGTTGTTTGGTCTGCCGGTTGGTATTAAGGATAATATTGTGACAGAAGGGCTGCGTACAACATGTGGCAGTCAGTTTTTGAAAAATTTTGATCCCGTTTACGATGCCACAGTTGTTAGTAAGTTGCGCGCAGCGCAAACCGTGACACTCGGTAAAATGAACATGGACGAATTCGCCATGGGCGGCTCTAACGAGAACTCCAGCTTTTTCCCTGCACGTAACCCTTGGGATTTAGAACGTGTTCCCGGCGGTTCCAGTGGCGGTTCGGCTGCGGCTGTTGCAGCGGGTGAGGCTTATTTCACGCTCGGTTCGGATACAGGTGGTTCCATTCGCCAGCCCGCTTCTTACTGCGGTGTAGTTGGCCTGAAACCAACCTATGGTTTAGTATCCCGTTTTGGACTGGTGGCTTTTGCCTCCTCTTTAGACCAAATTGGACCTATTACTAAAAATGTTCAGGATTCGGCCTATGTCCTGCAAGCCATTGCAGGCTACGACCAGAAGGACTCCACTTCTGCAAAGGTAGACATTCCTGATTATTTGAACGCTTTAACCGGGGATGTAAAAGGACTTCGTATCGCTGTGCCTAAAGAGTATCTTGGTGAGGGCGTCGATCCTCAGGTCAAGGAAAAGGTACTGGATGCACTGAAAACGCTGGAAGGACTGGGTGCTGTATGGGAAGAAGTGTCTCTCCCTCATACAGAATATGCGGTAGCTACATATTATCTGCTGGCTTCATCCGAAGCGTCATCCAATCTGGCCCGTTTTGACGGCGTGCGCTATGGTGTGCGTTCTGACAATCCGGACAACCTGCTTGATCTATACCATCAGTCCCGCACGCAGGGTTTTGGTCCCGAGGTGAAGCGTAGGATTATGTTGGGTACCTATGCACTCAGCTCCGGGTACTACGATGCTTATTATTTGAAAGCTCAAAAAGTGCGCACACTGATTAAACAGGATTTTGATCGTGTATTTGAACAATATGATGTAATTATCGGACCTACTGCACCGACAAC
The DNA here is from genome assembly GCF_002894905.1 of Paenibacillus sp. F4. Classification (NCBI taxonomy): domain Bacteria; kingdom Bacillati; phylum Bacillota; class Bacilli; order Caryophanales; family Paenibacillaceae; genus Paenibacillus; species Paenibacillus sp. F4. Next base: position 9,073 of record NZ_POVS01000032.1, on the reverse strand, counting down.
TGCTTTCAAAATCGGCTCACAAGTGGATGATCCATTGACGATGTATTTGAATGACATTTTGACGATTCCGGTGAGCTTGGCTGGTGTGCCAGCCATCAGCATTCCGTGTGGTCTTGCGGATGGAATGCCAGTCGGACTACAAATTATCGGAAAAGCCTTTGACGAGTCTTCCGTGCTACGCGTAGCCCATGCTTTTGAACAAAATACCGAATTTCACAAGCAGCGTCCGCAGCTGTAATTTGCTAAAAAGGAGGGAACCTATTTATGTCTACAACTACATCCAAATATGAGACGGTCATCGGACTTGAAGTGCACGTGGAATTGCATACGAAGTCTAAAATATTCTGTGGATGCTCGACATCCTTCGGAGCACCACCCAACTCTCATACATGTCCGGTCTGTCTTGGTCATCCAGGGGTGCTGCCGGTATTGAACCGTCAGGCCGTTGATTATGCGATGAAAGCAGCAATGGCGCTGAATTGCACCATTGCTGATGTGAGCAAGTTTGACCGCAAGAACTATTTTTACCCCGATTCACCTAAGGCTTACCAAATCTCACAATACGATCAACCCATTGGCGAAAATGGCTGGATTGATATTGAAGTGAATGGTGAGACAAAGCGTATCGGTATTACTCGACTGCATCTGGAAGAGGACGCAGGGAAATTAACACATGTTGATGGTGGCTACGCATCTTTGGTCGATTTTAACCGGGTCGGCACACCATTGGTTGAGATCGTTTCGGAGCCGGAAATATCTTCGCCGGAAGAAGCCAAGGCCTATCTGGAAAAAATACGTGCCATTATGCAGTATTGTGACGTATCCGATGTGAAGATGGAGGAAGGATCACTTCGCTGCGACGCGAATATCAGTCTTCGTCCGCATGGACAAAAAGAGCTGGGAACTAAAGCGGAACTGAAAAACATGAACTCCTTCCGTGGCGTACAGCGCGGACTGGAATATGAGCAGTTCCGGCAGGAGCAGACGCTGGACGAAGGCGGAACGATTGTACAGGAGACACGTCGTTGGGATGAGGCACAAGGTAAAACCTTGTCCATGCGTGGTAAGGAACAGGCTCATGACTATCGTTATTTCCCAGACCCGGATCTCGTTACACTGCATATAGATGAGGAATGGAAAGAACGTATCCGTGCTTCGATTCCTGAATTGCCTGACCAGCGTAAAGCACGCTACACTTCGGAATATGGATTACCTGAGTATGATGCCCAGGTGATTACGTCCTCCAAGCCATTGGCCGATTTGTTCGAGGATAGCCTTCAATTCACCAAGGATGCCAAAGCAGTATCCAACTGGATTATGGGGGATCTACTCGGTTATTTGAACAGTGCCGGTGTAGAGCTGTCGCAGGTTAAATTGACCGGTCGGGGCTTGGGTGAAATGATCGGACTGCTGGAGAAGGGAACGATCAATAGCAAAATCGCTAAAACGGTCTTCAAGGAAATGCTGGAAAGTGATAAACTGCCACAGCAAATTGTTGAAGAAAAAGGGCTTGTACAGATCAGTGATGAGGGTGCAATCCTGACAATTGTCGAACAAGTTGTAGCAGCTAACCCGCAATCGGTCGAAGATTACAAAGCCGGCAAGCAAAAGGCCATCGGCTTCCTAGTTGGTCAAGTGATGAAGGAGAGCAAGGGAAAGGCAAACCCTGGCCTTGCTAATAAGTTGCTGACGGAAGTGCTGAACCGCTAATGGCATAGATTTGACAGGGGGCTTGTCTTTTAGGGACAGGCCCCTTTTGCATAGACGCTGAGAACGATTGGTGCGAACAAGCTTTAGAAGCGTGATGACATATTATGAGTTTCCTTAGGAGGGAAAACAGCATGATTAATCTATGTTCATTGGAAGATGATGATTTCGTCAGTCAGATATGGCGTCTTCAGCACGTAGCCTATAGGCTGGAAGCTGAGCTGATTGGGTTTGATGAGATTCCTCCACTGATGGATACATTGGAGACGCTGAGAAGCTGTGGAGAGTCTTTTTATGGGTGGCTGGAGGACGGTGAATTGTTAGGAGCACTGGCTGTGCAGTCTGAGTCGCCCGATTCGCTTACCCTTACACGTATGATGGTTCACCCAGATCATTTTCGTAAAGGCATTGCAGACTCTTTAATGAAGCATGTTTTGAAAGAATATCAAAATATCCCGTTGTTTATCGTCTCTACAGGAACTTTAAATACTCCTGCGGTGACATTATATCGAAAACATGGCTTTCGCCCCGTATCTGCGGCGGAGGTCGCCCCAGGCGTGGAATTAACCACCTACCATCTGCATAAGTTGGAATAGCATTGAGATATCATTAAATTGGCATTAAAAATGCACATAAGCCCACAAACCGCGCACCCGGAGTGGGAAGCACGACATAACCGGGAGGAGTGACTTGAATGAATAATCCGTGGATTATAGACGATTCACATATCATTTTACGACTTTTACTGTCCATGCTTCTCGGTGGATTCATTGGCTTTGAACGCGAACGTTCCAATCATGCAGCTGGTTTGAGGACTCATATTATGGTCAGTCTTGGTTCGACGCTGATTATGCTACTCTCCATTTACGGCTTTGCCGATTTTATTAAAGAAGCTAATGTACGCATAGATCCCGCTCGTTTGGCTACGGCTGTGATCACTGGCGTAGGCTTTTTAGGTGCAGGGACGATTATGTTCACAGGTAAATCCATTACCGGACTAACGACTGCGGCTTCCATTTGGGTCGTGGCTGCTATTGGCCTTGGGGTCGGAGCAGGTTTTTATTTCCCGTCTATAGCGGCGACAGTGCTCGTATTTTTAAATTTATGGGTGTTTAACAAAGTTGAGCTTCGGTATATGCGTGGACGCAAGCGTCATCTTATTACATTGTACGGATTGGCCTCTCACGGATTGCTGGAGCAGATTTCGACTTATTTAGAGCAAGAAAAAGTGGAAATACGTAAAATAATGATTAAAGAACATGAAAATGTTCCATTTCATGAATTACACCCAGATCGGCAGAGTATGGAGGTTTCCCTAGAGGTCCTGGCCCGTCATGATTTTAATCCCGTACGTATTGCAGCTGATTTACGACAATGGGAAGATATAGCTGCAGTCTCTGTTGAGTGATAGGATACCTTTTTTTTACAGTTACTCTTAAATCCGATTGGGGTACTATGTAAGCATCGAAGTATTTTTCAGCGGAGCCACGCATGGGATTCAAAGGGGAGGATGGCATGAACTCGGAACAACCGTTACCGTCTGGAGAGGCTGGACAGCTACAAGCGCCGGAACAGCGGGAACAACCCAAACAGGGGAAGCGTCTAAAATACGCTAAATTTCGCAAAGTGATTGCCATTATCATGGCGGCATTGTTACCCGGACTGGGACATCTTTTTTTAGGGCTGTTTATTAGGGGGCTTAGTTTTATTGTATTGCTCCTGCTAGATATTTTTGCGATGCTGTATGTTTCCTCTGACGGCTTAAGGATCAACATTCCATTACTTATTTTGCTTGGATTGTTCATACCCGTTTTATATTTTTATAATGTATATGATGTCTTACAGTCAGCAGATTACATGGTTCGTTATCGGCGTAAGCCAGATCGTTATGCACGAATGGATGCTAGAGGCCAGCAAAGTAGTCCTTTTTATGCATGGGAGAGAGGCTTTGCTTTTGCCGTGCTGATGGTGGTAGGCGGTGGGCTTATGATTTTGTTTCGCATGAAACCTCGCTGGTTGAGCAATTTCTTTGAGGATTATGGATTCCTGACGCTGGCCATTTTATTAATGATGATCGGTTTATTCCTTTTTCTGAGGGAAGCCTTTCTGACCTTTAAGCGTAAAAAGTTGAAAGAAAGAGGGTGAAGCTGGCGTGCACCGTAAAATAAGAGTCGGGCGCTACACCTCTTCGCTTCTGTTGATGGCTGTAGGTATTTTGCTTATTGTAGATGTGTTTCAAAATACTGAATATATGCTTCAGCTCCTCGTTTGGTGGCCCGTAATCTTTGTGCTTTGGGGACTGGAGTATCTGATTTTTTTTGCTGTGTACTATCGGAAAGAAGGCAAGTCTGACAACGGAAGGCGATTCAGACCTGACCTTAAGGGGATCCTGTCCGCTTTGGTAGTGGCAGCCTCGGTTTTTATCGTGACCCAGCAAAATCATTATATGTATCTGTGGAACCGGGTCAGTCTCAATCTGACGTCAGCCTCTATGGATTTTAGCCAGGCTAAAGAGAATCGGTATGATATGGGTGGTGTGCTGGTACCTGTAACTATGCAGACGTCCGATTTAGTAGTTGATTCGGTTAATGGTGATGTAACACTGATCAGACGGCCTGTGTCCAATATAGAGGTACGAGGGACTCTATGGGTGGATCAAGCGCCTGCTGCCGAAGCGGACAAGATTGCTCAAGCTTCTTCACTGACTTCTACCGACGGCAAGACCATCCAGATTCGTCCGGAGGCACAGTCATACGGAGCATCAAGCAAACGTCAGCCCCGTGTGAACATGCTGATCACCGTGCCGGAGGACCGGCGGTTCAATGTGCAGATTAGAACCTCCAACGGGAATATTACCCTGAATGGAGTTGATGCTATTGACAGCATTCGGCTCGAGAGCGGTAATGGAAATCTCACCGTTAATGACGCTATCGGCAATGTCAAGGGAGGCACGCTGAACGGTCAGGTTAAATTGCATCGGATTTCTGGAGATGTGGATGTGCGCACGAACCGTGGCGATATGCAAGCAGGTGATATTGAAGGAGCTGTGACACTGCACACCATGGTAGGTGATATTCAGCTCGCTCGTTCGGAAGGGGACATCAACGTAGATACTCAGAATGGTGACATGAATGTGCTGAATTCTACAGCCAAGCTGAATGCAAATTCGCTTAATGGCTCTATCAAAGTGCATAGCGAGCAGGTGGGCGGAGATTGGAAAATATACAGTGCTGTCGGTGATATCGTATTGGATCTTCCGTCGAATGGAGATTTTCAGTTAGAGGGTTCAAGCAGTTATGGTCATCTTCAATCCGATTTTCCATTTAAAATAGATAGTAAAAGTATTTCAGGCAAGAACGGGACAGGTAAGTATGCGATCGACGTAGAGGGTAACAGCAATTTAACCATTAAAAAGTTACTGATGCCGTCGTTACCCGACTTGGATGATTCCGGGGGTACGACTGCGCCCGATACATCTGAAAGCTCTCCGGCTGAACCCGGAGCTCCTGAGACAGATACCTCTATAGGAACATCCGGCGACAATACGGCGCGTTGACAAGAAACTTGAGTAGACCGTACAATGTGAGTAGGTTTAGAAGTAAGTTGTAAATAGATGCGTGGTAATTGATAGGATCGTAAGTAAGGGATAAGGCGGTGGACAAATATGGCGGCACGCGTCCAGCATGCTTTGGAACTTCTGAAGAAGACAGGTGTACGCATAACACCCCAGCGTCATGCCATATTAAACTATTTGATGGAAACCATGGGGCATCCGACTGCAGATGAAATATATCGAGCGCTTGAGTCCAAGTTTCCAAGTATGAGTGTGGCTACGGTTTATAATAACTTAAAGATGTTTATAGAAGCGGGTATGGTACATGAGTTGACCTATGGAGATAACGCCAGTCGTTATGATGCCAATATTTCGGAGCACTATCACATCATTTGCGAAAAATGCGGAAAGATTGAAGATTTCAGTTATCCCTATTTGGCCGATGTGGAACGCCATGCCGCGTTGGAAACAGGCTTCGAGGTGCATGGACATCGTATGGAGTTACACGGAGTATGCAAAGCTTGTAGTAACAAACAAACGTAACGAAACAAGGAATAGAAGTTTTTGTGCGGTATATATTGTAATGGATTGGAAACGTGAGGAATTCCCCATAAGCGGGGATTTACCGCGTTTTTTTGTTTAAATCACTTTATTTTTGTTGTGAATAATCTGTTTTGGTTACAAAATACGGGAATTCAAAGTTCATACAATGGAGGTTCAATATTGGCCAGAAATCATTCTAGACGCCGCCGTAAACGTTCACGATTCAAAGGAGCGGCAAGCCTGCTATTATTTGCAGCGATTATATGCGCAATTACTGTCGTATGGTTTGGTAATCCCCTTCACGAGAAACCCGATTGGCAGGGCAGTGTCCGTCCTATTTTTATGCAGGGCAAGTTGACTGGGTATGAAGCTCAAAGCTCCGGCAAGAACATGCTGATGCCGCTTAAATTGGTGCAAAGTAAAATTGATCCTACGGTTCGCTATGAGGATGATAGCCAAACCGTCATTATGGCGACGAGACAAAGCCTGCTCTATATGAAGGTTTCGAAGGCACAAGGGGAACTGAATGGTAAAGCATATGCGCTGAGCGTAGCCCCTCAGGTGATCAGTGGAGAGGTATATATCCCGATAGAGGCTGTACGTGATGTATACGGCGTTTCTATACATGAAGACCCTGTAACTGGTGCTGTCATCCTAATGAAAGCTGGAGAGAAGGTCAGGCTGGGGATTGTAGAAAAGAAGGATGGCCCACAGGATGCTACAATCGCCTTACGTAAAGAAGCCTCTAGCCTATCTTTTATTTTGACAGATATATCTCAGCGGACGAAGGTACGTATTTGGTCCAAACAGGGAGATTGGTATTTTGTTCAATTAGACAATGGCTATGCGGGATACATTAAGTCAGACCATATCGCTGAAGGAGAAGAGCTTGTGATCCCTTCGGCTAAAGACGATTTGTCCATCTCGGAAAAACATTGGGAGGGTAGGCCAGTAAACCTCGCTTGGGAAGCCGTCTATAATCGCAAGCCCGATCCTTCCAAGTTTGATCCTATGCCTGGAGTAAATGTGGTGAGTCCTACGTGGTTCAGTGTCGTCGATCATGAGGGCACTGTAGAAAGCAAGGCAGATCCTGCCTATGTCAGCTGGGCACATCGCAAGGGGATGGAGGTTTGGGGCTTGTTGAGCAACAGCTTCAATCCCGAATTAACAACTGAAGCATTGTCTACCTTTGAACGTCGAAAGTCGATTGTAGATCAGATGATTTCATTTGCCCTAGAAAATGATCTGGATGGTATTAATATTGACTTTGAAAATGTTCATACGAAGGATGGCCCCAATGTCACCCAATTTTTGCGGGAACTTAAACCGATGGCTCGGGAACATGATTTGATACTGTCCATTGATGTTACACCTAAATCTCAAAGTGAAATGTGGTCAGCTTTTTTGGATCGAAAATCATTAGGCACCATCACAGATTACCTCATGGTAATGGCATATGATGAGCATTGGGCGGCTAGTCCAAAGGCTGGTTCTGTCGCCTCGCTACCATGGACGGAAGCGTCAATTAAGCGAATTATTCAGGAAGATGAAGTGCCGCCTCAAAAAGTAGTTTTAGGTATTCCGTTATATACTCGCGTGTGGTCCGAGACTCCCAAAGAAGGGAAGATTAAGGTCACCTCCAAATCACTTGGTATGAAGTCAGCAGCCGGTATCATAGCCGAATTTAAGTTGAAGCCCAAGTTTAGAGCTGCCGAAGGCCAGAATTATGTCGAGTATACAGAAGACGGCGTGGTCAAAAAGATTTGGCTAGAGGATCAGGTATCTCTGAAGGCAAGAGTAGAACTTGCCAAATCGCTGAAGCTCGGAGGAATTGGGGCGTGGAATCGAACCTTTGCAGATGAAAACGCTTGGGTAACACTGAAAAAAATAAGTGAATAAGATAAAAATTTATACAATTGAAGAAGGAAGTTTCTTATTTATGTAGAAATGATCACATGTATCCAAATATCCAATTTGCGGTCATAGCCGCCTTGCAGGTATGGAGGGAGAAGTGCAGCTAACCAAATTAAACCTAATGTATGATGAATTGTTGCAGGAAGATTCAATAGGTATTATTTCGTACAGAAAGCCGGGAGAGTATTTTCACGGTTCGATGTTGTATGACTTTGATGAACTCATTCTAATTATTGGAGAAGGCACCAAGCCAGTTCGTTCTATTCAACACTTATTTATGAATGGCTTAAGATGCCAAGTGTTGTACGCAACGCTTAGTTGTCTGAAGAAATGGATTATCGCTGGTGAACAAGCCAACATTATAGATTATGTGCTAGAAGGTCGTATTGTCTGGGAACGGGATGACAGGGTCCGTCTTTTAAGACAGGAAATTGTTGATTTTAACGATCCACTGCGGGAGCAGAAGCGATTTCATGAGTTCTCCCGCTTTCTGGTCAATTACGTTCATGGCAAAAGAGCGGTGCGAGAAGGGCGGATCATTGACGCTTATCAAAGTGTTCTGAAAGCATTGGATCATTGGGCATCTATTGAACTCATTGAACGGGGGATTTATCCAAAGATTCACTTATGGGTTCAGGTACAGCCTCTGGATCGAACGATTGACAAACTGTATAACGAACTCACATTAAGTACGGAAACCTTGGAACAACGGGTTGAACTAGTACTGCTTGCTTGTGAATTTTCAGTTATGTCAAAAATGGAGGAGTGCTCATCTCCGCTATTCCGTATATTAGGCAGCAGACGGGAACCCTGGTCTATAAATGAACTTATTAACCATCCAGAGCTAAAGAATCTTCAATTGGATCTTACCGTCGTGCTCCGTAAACTGGTATATCGTTCACTTATTAGAGAAACAGCTGCCGGGGATTTTAGGGATCGTGGGCAAAATCGTGAACTGCGTTACTCCCTTATTTGATGTGCAGGGGTTGATTTGTCAGGAAGAAAGGTTGTTAAATCGACTTTTCTTCCTTTTTTTGTACGTGATTTAGTATTTATAGATAGTTAAAAAATATAAATTATTAATTTAGGTTGACGAGTATATAAAATATGTGCTAAGTTATAACTCGCCCCATTAAGCAGCATGAATAATTTAGAACTGTTTAAAGCAGGATAAACGTGTTGCTTCAAGCGAAAAAAATAAATTTTCAAAAAAAAGCTTGACGAAAAATGAGGTTATGTGTTACATTATTTAAGTCGCCACTGAGACGCGGTGGTGAAACAAAGTAAGACATTATGCAGGTTTGATCTTTGAAAACTGAACAACGAGTGAGTAAAACGATTTTGTTCGCAAAATCA
>NZ_POVS01000031.1:0-2085 GCF_002894905.1 Paenibacillus sp. F4 | reverse complement strand
TAAGCTGCTCCAGCCTTCAAAATACCTATGACATTAGCAACAGTTGCAATGCTCCGGCTTGCCAATACGCTGACATAATCACCACGGCATACCCCCTGCTCTTGCAAATAGCGGGCAATTTGATTCGAACGTTTCTGCAGTTCTCCATACGTGAGGCTTTCATTCTTATACATTAGCGCCACTGCTTCTGGACTACGCCCTGCCTGCTCCTCGAACAACCTGTGCAAGGTGCTGTATGGTATCGGTTTCTCTGTATTATTGTAGCTTTCCAGCAATTTCATTTCTTGTTCAGTAATTTTGATGCAATTAGTATGCAGAGTTAATGCATCTATATATTGCTTGAACATTGTACGAATTACATTTTCATCAAATAGTTGCTCAACGTAGTCCCAAACGAGTCTTAACGAACCGTTATCTTCAAAAAGTTGGTGGTCCAAATACACTTGAGATGTCTGCCCAGCACCCATTTGTATTTCTCCCAATTCATACCAACTAACTTCACCTCTTTCTTTGGTCCCCAGCAGCATGCTTGTAAAAACAATAGGCATAACAGCACGATTACCATAATTATGATATTTGGATATTTCTCGTATCAACTCAATTCCATCATAATGCCGATGTTCAAGTGATTCTAAAAGACGTTCTTGGATCTGTTTTGCTCTCTCCCAATATCCCTTTTCAGATCTAAAATCAATTTCTATAAGGATTACAGAAGTAAAATCTCCAACCATGTCGTTCACATCTTGATGAAACGGCAGTCTGTTGAAAACAGTCAAACTTACAGCTAAATGAGGCTGATTACTCCAAAAGGCCACCACTTCTGCATAAGCGGCAAGAAGAGCCGCTGTAGGCGTTATATTGTACTTATACGCCTGCTTTTTAATTCTCTCCCAGGTTTCTCTATCAATCTCTTGCTCCAGACGACGAAAACGAGGCTCAGTCACACCGGAAGGATCTGTTTTCAAAGGAAGCTCTGGAGCTGCAGGGAAATCCTCCAATTTATTCAACCAATACAGTTTGTCCTTCTTATAGGTTTCCGAATTTTTAAAATGCTGCAATGCCAGAATGTAGTCCCGAAATGTGCTCTGCAACTGTGATGGCATCCAATTGGGCTCATGATAGAATTTAACCAGCAGCTTGCCTATCAGTTGAATACTTGCTCCATCCGTAATCAACATGTCGTAGCTGATAAACAAATAATGAATTCCTTCAGATAATTTAAAAGCTTTATATTCAAAGAGCGGCCACTGGTCTGTTGGAAATACATAATGAGACATTCGCTCTCTTTCTGACACTATCCGTTCTTGCTGCTCAGATGAACTCATATGGGTAAGGTCAACCACTGTTATTCGATATTCCGGTACGTTCTCCAGAATAACCTGCTCCCCGGTAGGAAATACGACTGCGCGCATCATGGGCTGATATTGAATAACCTGTTGTAATGCAAAATTAAGCCGGTCTATATCAAAGTCAGTTTTAATTTCCGTATATCCATGAGTCGATACTCCGCCCATTTCAAAATGGTCTTCGCGTCCCATCAGATAAGCCATCTGCACATCCGTTAGCGGAAATGGTTCATACATATGCTCCGGATCAGGTGTTAACTCTGGATACACAATGGCCTCTTGTGTATCTACACCTTCCCTGATCCGTTCCGACAGCTTCGCTATAGTATAATGCTGCAGGAAGTCTCGTAGATTCAAATCGATTCCCATTTCCCTACTTATTCTGGTTCGGATTTGCACCATCAAAATCGAATTCCCACCCAGTTCAAAGAAATGATCATGGATTCCAATTCGTTCGACTCCCAATACCTCTTTCCATATTTCCGTCAGTTTCTGCTCTGTTTCATTACGTGCTTCTTCGTATTTCGTATCCATTTGCTGCTCCACATCCGGGATCGGCAGCTCTCTTCGATTCACCTTCCCATTAGGAGATAATGGTAGTTTCTCCAGTTCCATATAATGCGACGGCACCATATAACTCGGCAGTTCCCGTTGTAAATATATTCGCAGTTCTTCCGGGGTCACTTCCTCCTCATCTGGAACATAGTACGCACATAGAAATACGTGATTGCGATGATCC